>JBOGZI010000127.1:0-7718 GCA_050697275.1 Solirubrobacterales bacterium
GCGAGCCAGTCGGCGAGGTTGCGCACGCGGGCGACGGCTAGGTGCTCGACCGCCCCCGCCGACGCCTTGCAGACCGCGGGCGTGACGGCGGCAGCGCGGCGCTCTGGGATGACGACGCCGCTCGCCCCGGCGACCTCGGCGGCCCGGCAGACCGCGCCGAGGTTGTGCGGGTCCTGGACCTGATCGAGAGCCACGACGAGCGCGTCCTCGGGCGTGAGCAGCGCGGCGGGGTCGGCGTACGGATACGGGTCGACCTCGGCCACCACTCCCTGGTGCTCGGGTGAGCCGCAGAGCCGCTCCAGCTCCTCCGGGGCGGTCTCCGGCGCACGCCAGACGCGGTGCACCCGGCGGCGCCCCCGCTCCGCCTCGGCGACCGGACGACGGCCGTAGATCCACTGCCGCCCGCCCTCGGGCACTCAACGCTTCCGGACGAGGCGCACTCCGCCCGCCTCGTCACGGACCTCCCAGCCGATCGTCGCGAGCTCCTCGCGGATCGCGTCGGCCCGCTCGAAGTCCTTGGCGGCCCTGGCCTCCTGGCGTTCGGCGAGCAGGCGCTCGGCCTCGGGATCGGGCGCCTCCTCCTCTTCGAGAAGGGAATCTAGTCCGAGCAGGGGCAGGAGCTCTTCGAGGACGGGACGGGCACCTGACAGCTCGCGTTTGTGCCCCTCCGAGATCAGCCCGAAAAGATGGGCGGAGGCCGTGGGAGTGTTGAAGTCGTCTGCTAGGGCCGCGAGGAACGACTCCCGGATGCCTTTCACGAAGGCGTCCGGAGCACCGCCTGGCGCGTCCCGCAGGTAGTTCCGGATTCGATCCACTGCGGCCGCGGCCTCCTCGAGCGCCTCCTCGGAGAACGCGAGGGGCTGGCGGTAGTGGCCTGAGGCGAGATAGGCGACTACGGTCTGCGCCCCGAAGCGGTCGAGCGCCTCGGAGAGCTGGAAGATGTTGCCGACCGACTTCGACATCTTCTCTTCGTCGAGCTGGACGAGGCCGTTGTGCATCCAGATGCGAGCGAGGGGCACCCCCCGGGCCGCCTCCGTCTGGGCGATCTCGTTCTCGTGGTGCGGGAAGACCAGGTCGATCCCACCTCCGTGGATCGCGAAGTTCGGGCCCAGCTCCTTCTCGGACATCGCCGAGCACTCGATGTGCCAGCCGGGGCGGCCCTGCCCCCACGGGGAGTCCCAGGAGGTGTCCTCGTCCTCCTTGCGGCCCTTCCAGAGCGCGAAGTCGAGCGGGTCCTCCTTGAGCGAGGCGGTCCCCGCCTCCTCACCCTGGTCCATCTCGTCGGTCGCCCGGTTGGAGAGCTTCCCGTAGCCGTCGAAACTGCGGACGCGGAAGTAGACGTCGCCGTTCGCCACATAGGCGTGGTCGCGCTCGATCAGCGCCTCGATCTCGGCGACGATCTCGGCGATCGTCTCCGACGCAAGCGGCTCCGAGTCGGGGCGCTCGAGCCCGAGGCCAGCGGTGTCCTCGAAGTAGGCCGCGGTCATCTCCGCCGCGTACCGATCCGAAGGCTTCCCGGCCTCCCTCGCCGCGTCGTAGATCTTGTCGTTGATGTCGGTGACGTTGATCACGAGCCTGGGCGCGTAGCCGGCGTGCGCGAGGAACCGCTTCAGCAGGGTGAAGATCACGTAGGGGCGGGCGTTGCCGATGTGGATCCGCCCGTACACCGTCGGCCCGCAGGCGTAGATCCCGACCTGCCCCCCCTCGCGCGGCTCCAGCTCGCGCATCTCCCCGCTCAGGGTGTCGTGGATCGCGACCGTCGGCACGCGCGCATCCTAGGGATCGCAAGCCGCTCCACTGGAAGCGGCGGCTCGCCGCCGCGCCTGGTGCCGGCGGTGCCAGCGATCCCGCCTGATAGCGCCCGCCGGGCCGGTAACCGGGGTAACGGAACGTGTTCGGGAGACGCTAATAGCGGGAAGCGATGCTGGAACTGACGAGTAATGCCCATGGGAACAGCCGTTCGGCCCGATACGCTGCGGGGGCCTTGAACGACGGCTCATCCGGGCAGGGACTGACAACACGCGTCGAGGGCGCCTTCCGCTCGATGCCCGAGCGCTATCTCGGCGCGGATGCAGGGTTCGAGGCGAGCTACCGGGTCGAGCTCGAGGACGTGGGGATGAGCTGGGCGGTCGAGCTCGACTCCGAGCGCTGCCGGGTGACCGCGTCGCCTGCCCGGACGGCCGACGTGGTGATCGGCACCGACGCCGCCACCTGGCTGGAGCTGCGCGAGGGGCGGCTCTCCGGACTCGACGCCTTCCGCACGAGGCGTCTCTGGGCGCGCGGCAACCTCGACCTCGCGGTCGCCTTCGAGGGGTTCTTCCGGCTGCCCAACGGCCGGCCTCCCCTGCTCCACATTCATGAGGTAGGGGCCGGGAAGGCGACGATCTCGACCCTGACCGCCGGCGACGGCCCCGAGCAGGTCGTCCTGATCCACGGCCTCGGCAGCAACAAGACGAGCTTCTTCGAGACCGTCTCCGCGCTCGCCCCCCGGCACACCGTTCACGCGATCGACCTGCCCGGGTTCGGCTCCTCGTCGAAGCCGCTGCTGGCGCCGTACGACGCGGCCTGGTTCGCCCGGGCGGTCGTCCGCTTCCTCGACGCCGAGGGGATCAAGCGCGCCCACCTCGTGGGCAACTCGCTCGGGGGCCGGATCGCGATCGAGGTCGGGCTCAACGCCCCCGAGCGAGTTCGCAGCCTCAGCCTGCTCAGCCCCTCGCTCGCCTGGCGCCGACGCCGCGCCTTCGTCCCGATCGTGAAGCTGCTGCGCCCCGAGCTGACGGCGATCCCCCATCCGGTCAGCGCCTCGGTCGTGCGCCGCCAGTTCTGGAGCATGTTCTCTCGGCCGGAGCGCATCCACCCCTCCGCCGCCGATGTCGCCGTCGAGGAGTTCCTGCGCACCTACCGCAGCGGCGCCGCCCGGGTCGCCTTCCACTCGGCCGCACGGCACGTCTACCTGGAGAAGCCGGACGGGCCTGACGGCTTCTGGACCCGGCTCGCAGAGCTCGAGCCGCCCGCGATGTTCGTCTGGGGGGACGAGGACCCGCTGGTGCCGATGGCGTTCTCGCGGCACGTCGGGGAGGTCCTCCCCGACGCGACCCAGGTGGTGCTCGAGGAGTGCGGCCACGTGCCCCAGGTCGAGCACCCCAAGGACGCGAACGGGCTGATCCGGGACTTCATCGCGGCGGCGCCCGCCCCCGCCCGGGAGCGAGCCGCGGCCCACCTCGCCCGCGCCGCGAGGCGGATCCGGCCCGCGCGCGTCAACGGGAACGGCCACCCGGTCGTTCGCGGGCGCGCGGCCTAGCCGTCCCGGCGCCTCCGGTCTCTCGCAAGTGCTGGCGCGACCCCGCCCTCGACCCTAGAATCGGCGCTGCCCATGCCGGAGAGCGTCCCACGCACCGCCCGCGCCCCCGCCGGGTCGGGGCAGAGCCGGGACGGAGGAGACCCACGGGGCTCCGCCGACGGCGGCCTCGGCTCGCTGCTCGAGCGGCTCGCCGGGCCGCTCGCCGGGCCGGTGCGGCGGGTGGCGAACGAGATCCAGGACCGCCTCACCGCCAACCTCGACGACCGCGACCCCGACTACATCCGGGAGAACCTGCCGTGGGTGTGGTTGCTCTCCAGCCTCTGGTTCCGCGGCGAGGTCCGGGGCATGAACCGCATTCCCGAACATGGCCCGGTGCTGCTGGTCGGCAACCACTCGGGGGGCAACCTGACTCCGGACACGATCGTCTTCACGCTCGCCTTCTACACCTACTTCGGCGTCGAGCGCCGCTTCCATCAGCTCGCCCACAACCTCGTCCTCACCTCGCCGGTCGGGCCGATGCTGCGTCGCTACGGCACCGTCGCCGCCTCCCATGAGAACGCCCGGGAGGCGCTCGAGTCCGGCGCCGCCGTGCTGGTCTACCCCGGCGGGGACTGGGAGGTGCACCGTCCGAGCTGGGAGTCGCGGCGGGTCGACTTCGCCGGCCGGAAGGGCTTCGTGCGGCTCGCCCTCGAAGCGGGCGTGCCGATCGTCCCGATTGTCTCCATCGGCGGGCAGGAGACGGCCCTCTTCCTGAGCAACGGGCATCGGCTCTCCAGGCTCCTGCGCCTCGACAAGCTCCTCCGGCTCAAGGTGCTCCCGGTCTCGATCGCCCTGCCCTGGGTGGTCAACGTCGGCGACATGCTCGGCCACCTGCCGCTGCCGGCGAAGATCACCGTCCAGGTGATGGAGCCGATCGACCTGAAGGAGCGGTTCGGCCCGAGCCCGGGCGTCGACGAGGTCTACCGCCATGTCACCGGCGTGATGCAGCGGCAGCTCACCACCCTCGGCGACGAGCGGCGCCTGCCGCTCCTCGGCTGAGATGAGGATCGAGACCTCGACCACGATCAACGCGCCGCGGGGGGCGGTCTGGGACTACGTCACCGACCCCGCCAACCCGCTCGAGTTCATGGAGGGCATGACGCGCTGGGAGGTGGCGGGGTCGGTCGACCGGGGCCTCGGCGCCCGCTACCGGGTGCTCTTCCACGTCGGCTCGGCCAACGTCGGCGGGCTGGTGGAGGTGGTCGAGTGGGATCCGCCCGGGGACATGGCCTGGAGCTCGGTCACCGGCGTGGACCAGCGCGGGCGCTGGCGCCTGCGCGAGCTGCCGGACGGCCGCACCCGGCTCGTCTTCCGCTTCGCCTACGGGGTCGCCGGGGCCGGGGTGCCCGGCCTGATCGCCGAGTGGGTTGCGGCGCGGCCGCTGCGAAGGCGCTTCGGCCGCTCGGTGCTGAACGTCAAGCGGGCGCTCGAGGCCGAGACGTTCACGGAAGCGGTCAGCAGGTGAGATGCAGGGCGGCGGCCGTGCGCTCGGGGTCGAGCTCGCCGTAGCGGCGCACGGCCTCCGCGGTCGGCATCGCCTCCACCTCGACTCCCCGGACGCGAAGTTCCTCGATCACCGCCGCGGGCGGCTCGAGCCGGCCGTGGGCGCCGCAGCCGAGGATCAGCCGCCCCGGAAGCTCGTCGATCACCTCTTCCAGGTCCTCGATCGCCAGCGAGTGGCCCTCCCGGCGCCACCAGTCCCCGACCACGCGGCCGGGCAGCACGATCAGGTCTCGGGTGTGCTCGTCGCCGTCGACCCGTACCGAGCCGAAGCTGTAGTCGCTGAGCTCCGCCACCCGCCCGGGCGTCAGTAGGTCCGCAGCCGCCGCCCGCCGACGTGGCGGGTGCCGCTCGGCTCGCCCGGCGGAGTCACCGCCGGGGTCGCCTCGAGCTCGCGGCCTTCGGGCTCCGGCACCGCGCCGGAGAGCGCCTCGTTGCGGGCGCGCTCGACCTTCTCCTGCACCTCCCGCTCGGCCCGGCGCCGGGCCGCCTCGACCCGGTCCTCGGTCTCGCGCTGGAGCCGCACCTCCTCCTGGCTCAGCCTCGCTTCGGACTCAGCCCGGGCTCGCGCCTCCGCCTCCTTGGCGACCCGGTCCGCGAGCCGGCGGACCCGCTCCTCGGACTCGCGGCGGGCGTCCCTCGCGGCGACGTCGACCCGCTTCCTGGTCTCCTCCTTGATCCGCTCGACCTCCGATCTGGCGCCCTCCATCGCCGCCTCGGCCCGGTCCTCTGCGGCGATCGCGCGCTGCTCGGACTCGTTCAGCGCCGCAGTCAGCTCCTCGATCCGCTGCTCGGCACGCCGCGCCCGGTCCCGCGCCTCGGCGATCGCCGACTCGGCCCGCTTCCGCGCCTCGCCCTTCAGCCGCTCGACCGTCTCGTCGGTGCTCTGGCTCGAGCGCTGCAGCCTCTGCTCGGCCTCCGCGGCTCGCCGCTCGGCCGCCGCCATCCTCCTCTCCAGCTCGGGCAGCCGCCGCTCCGCCTCGCGCCTCGCCTCCTGGGCGTCCGCGAGCGCGCTCTCGGTCGCGGTGGCGCGGCGCTCCGCCTCGCCGGCGCGCACGCTCGCCTCCTGGATCGCGGCCCGGGCCCGGTCTATCGCCTTCTCCTCGGTCTCCGTGGCGAGAGAGATCGCCCTCTCTGCCTCGCGCCGGGCGCTCTTGGCGGCCGCCCTGGCCCTGGCAGCTTCGTCGCGGGACCGCGCCTCGCGCAGCCGCAGCTCGTCGAACAGCGCCGAGGCCTTCTCCCGGAAGCGCTCGGTGGCGTCTCGGGCACTCTCGATCTCGCCGCGGATCTGCTGCGCCTCGAGCTCGGGCCCGCCGGACCCCTCCTCCCCGCCGCTCGGCTCTGGACGCTCGCTCTCGGACACGGCTCTCGGCCTCCGGCTCGGCTCAGTCGGCAACGCGATCCTCGGACAGCTTGCGCTTCAGCACCTTACCTGTCGCGTTGCGAGGAAGCTCCTCGAGGAAGACGACCTCGCGGGGGACCTTGTAGCGGGCGAGGTTCTCCTTCACGTAGGACTTGAGCTCCTCCTCGGAGATCTTCTTCCCCTCCCTGGTGACGACGAAGGCTCGCAGGCGCTGGCCGAACTGCTCGTCGTCGATCCCGATCGCGGCCGCCTCGGCCACTGCCTCATGGTCGGAGAGCAGGTCCTCGACCTCGCGCGGGAAGACGTTCTCGCCGCCGGAGACGATCATCTCGTCGTCGCGACCGTCGATGAAGAGGTGCCCGTCCTCGTCGAAATGGCCGACGTCGCCCGAGGAGAGCAGGTCCCCGAGGTGCTCCTTGCCCCCGCCGCCGGTATAGCCCTCGAAGGAGAGGCCTTCGTTGCCAACGAAGATCCGGCCCGTCTGGCCGGTCGATACGTCTTCCCCCTGCTCGTCGACGATCCGCACCCTCGTTCCCCGTGGCGTCTTCCCGGCGGTCCCGGGCGCCTCGCGCATGTCCTCGGGGGTGGCGATCGTCGCCCAGGCGACCTCGGTCGAGCCGTAGAGCTGGTAGAGGTTGTCCCCGAACTCGTCCATCCAGCGGGCGGCCAGCTCACCGGGGAGCGAGGAGCCGCTGGCGGCCGTGATCCGGAGGCTGGAGACGTCGTAGCGGGCCCGCACCTCGGGCGGAAGCTCGAGGATCCGCTGCATCATCACCGGCACGACGGCGAGCACCTCGGCTCGATGCTCCGCCACCGCCCGCAGGGCGTCCTCGGGATCGAACTTGCGCCGCAGGATGAGCGTGGACGCCAGGGGCAAGCCGATCAAGAAGTGCAGGAACCCCCAGGAATGGAAGAGCGGCGCGGCGACCACGATCTTCTCCCGCCGTTGATGGGGGATCTTCGAGAAGAGCCCCGCGAGCGGCATCAGCCCCGCGGGTGACTCGCGCTGGGCGCCCTTCGGGCTGCCGGTCGTCCCCGAGGTGAGGATGACGTAGCGCCCCTGCTCCTCGGGGGGCGGGAGGTCCGAGTCGTCGGCCGCGGCGATCAGCTCGTCGAGCGTCGTGTCGCTGGGGGACTCCTCACTCCAGGCGACCAGGCGGACGGTGTCCCGCTCCCCCGCGTGCAGGAGCCCGGCGAATTCCTCGTCGTAGATCAGCGCGGAGGGGCTCTCCCGCTCCATCACCTCGGCGAGCTGGGGGGCGGCGAAGGCCGTGTTCAGGTAGAGCGCCGAGGCTCCCAGCTTCGAGCAGGCGAGGGTCGAGAGGATGAAGTAGCGGTGGTTGCGGCACATGATCGCCACCCCGTCGCCGGGCTCCACGCCCTGCTCCCCCAGGGCGCGGGCGAGGGCATTCGAGCGGCGGTGGAGCTGCGCGAAGGTCAGCGTCCCCGCCTCGTCCGCCAGCGCGAGCTCATCCGGGTGGTTGATCGCCGCGGCGGCCACGCCCAGGGCCGGCG
>JBOGZI010000128.1:0-7810 GCA_050697275.1 Solirubrobacterales bacterium
CCGCCCGCGAGCGCGGCGGCCGCCGCGACGGCGGCCGCGAGCGCGACCACGGCCAGTGCGCGGGGCATCGCTCAGCTCCCCTTCGTGACCTCAATCGCGGCCCGGGCGTGCCGCCGCGCGGCCCTGCCATTGAGCTTGCCGCCGGGCAGCTCGACCACGAAGGCGCTCGCTCCTCGGATCGCGTGCTGCTCCCAGCTGATCGCCGTCCCGCGCAGACGCTTGCCCCTGCAGCTCGTCTTCATGCCGACCAGTCTTGCGTAACGGGCCGCGGACTTCGGTCCAGGGCATGCGAGCACCGCGTTCCAGTCCTGGTGGTACCAGACCGAGACGTCCGGCTTGACCCGCTCCGCGAACCGCATCACCGCCTGGGTCTCGGGCTCCGAGGCGGGAGCGGGCCCGGAGTAGTAGGGGTCGCCCCTCAGCCCGCCGCCGCGCCAGCGAAACGGGAAGTTGCGGTTGAGGTCGACCGCCATCGCGTTCTTACGGGTGCCGGCGCGGAGGCCGTCCGGGTTGACCGCGTCGATCACCCAGAGCTGGGCTCCGTCGAGGCCGGGATGCCGCTTTCGCAGCAGCCGGGTCACCCGGAGGCCGGCGCGCTCGTCGCCGTGGATCACCCCCACCACCAGTCCGACCCGGCCGCCGGCAGGATCGCCGAGCTGCACCGCCTCGATCGGAGCGCCGTTGACGGAGTTCCCGATCACCTCGGGCGCGGCCGCGGGGCGGGCGCCCTGCTGCGCGGGGGCGAGCGCCGCGGCGACCAGCGCGAGGCAGAGCACGGCCGCGCCGAGTCCCGCTGCGGAGGTCCGCCTCACTCCGCCCGCTGCTCCCCCGCCTTCAGCAGCCGCTCGCGCAGCGCGCGCTCGTCCTCCGGCGTCGGATCGAAGCGGGAGGCGTCCGGGAGGGCGTCGACGCCCGAGAGCCCGAAGAGCTTCTCGAACAGGGTCGTGGTCCCATAGGTGACCGCGCCGAAGCGGGTCCTCCCCTGCTCCTCGATCATCCCCCGCTCGCTGAGGCTGGCCACCGCCGAGTCCGAGGAGACGCCGCGAATCCGCGCGATCTCCGGCCGGGAGACCGGCTGTAGGTAGGCGACGATCGCCAGCACCTCGGCCTGAGCCTGGGTCAGGGGCGGGGTCCGCGGCTTGGCCAGCAGCCGCCGGGCGGCGTCCTCGGCCTCCGGGATCGCGGCCAGGGCGAAGCCCCCCGCGATCCGGCGCAGGCGCACCCCCCTCCCCTCCCGCTCGAGCTCGGCGCCCAGGGCCTCGAGCGCCTCGTCCACCGCCTCCTCGCCGGCGTCGGCCGCCTCGGCCAGCTCCGCCGCGGAGACGGGCTCCGGGGCGAGGAAGAGCAGCGCCTCCAGCGTTGGCCGCAGCCCCTCGGCGCTCACGGCCGGCGCACCTCGATCCGGCCGAAGGTCTCCTTCTGCGTCCAGGTCGCCTCGCCGCGGCGGTGCATCTCGAGCAGCGCGAACAGGGTCACCGCCTGCGTGAAGCGGTCCTCCGAGCCGAAGGCCTCGTCGAAGTCGAGCTCCTTGCGCCGCTCGAGCAGATCCCGGATCACCGACAGCCGCCGCTGCAGCGAGACCGTGCTGCGGATGTGCCTGGTGTCGGGGGGAGGCGGGGTCTGCAGCAGGTCGCCGAGCGCCGCTCCGAGCTGGTCGGGCTCGTACACCTGCACCGCGGACTTGACCGCGGCGCGGCGCAGCTCCGCCGGCAGCGGCGCGGAGCGGTAGATCGTGGCGCTCTCCCGCTCCAGCATCGCGGCGAGCACCTTCCCGGCCTCGCTGTAGCGCCGGTACTCGAGCATCCTCGCAAGCAGCTCGTCGTCGGCCTCCTCGGGCCCGAGCTCCTCCTCCTCCTCGTGGGGGAGCAGCAGCCGCGACTTGAGCTCGCAGAGCGCGGCGATCAGGACCAGGAACTCGGTGACCGCCTCGAGGTCGAGCTCGCCCGCCCCGCCGAGGTGCTCGATGTAGGCGAGCACGATCTCCCCGAGCTCGACCTCGGCGAGGCTGATCTCCTCGCGCAGCAGCACCGCGAGCAGCAGGTCGAACGGCCCCTGGAAGACATCGAGATCGAGGTCGAGCTCGGAGACCGAGGTCACGCGCGAAACAGTAGAGCCCCGGTCGGCAGCTCCGGTTGGCAGGCGCGATCGCCTGCTTCGGTGGGGGAGCTCCGAAGGTCTACGCGCCGGGGGCGAGGCGGCGCCGCCGGGCTAAGCGGCGCCGAGGGCGGCGCTCAGCTCCTTCCGCGAATCGATCTCGAGCTTCCCGTATGCCGAGCTGAGGTGCATCTCGACGGTGCGGCGGGTGACGAACAGCCGCTGGGCCACCTCGCGGTTCGACAGCCCGCGGCTCGCCAGCTCCGCCACCCGCAGCTCGGCCGGGGTCAGCGCAGCGACCCCGCTCAGGGCCGGCCGGCGCGGTCGCGCGCCCGCCACGCGCAGCTCCTCGAGAGCGCGTTCCACCAGGACGGTGGCGCCGCAGCGGTGGGCCGCATCGAGGCCTTCACGCAAGGGCTCGCGGGCCTCCTTGGGCCCGCCCGCGCGGCGCAGGGCGGCGCCGAGCTCGATCAGCGTGCGGGCGTGCTCGAGGCGGGCCGGCGAAGAGGCCAGCGTGGACTCCGACTCGCGCAGGAGCTCCACCCCCTCGTCGCCGCTCGCCGTCAGCCCCAAACCCCGCAGCGCAGCGCCCAGTGGCCCCGGGGAGCCGAACCTGCGGGCCTCGGCGACGTCCTCTTCCGCGTGTCGCGCTGCCTCGTCGCGGTCGCCCTGCTCGAGCAGGATCCGGACGGTGAGCGGCCGCCACGGGAGTAGTGCCGCGTGGGTCGCGTTCACCGCCCTTCCGAGCTGCTCCGCGACGCGCAGCTGCTGCAGCGCCTGCTCGTCCCTTCCCTGCGCATGCCACACGGCGGCGCGGGCGATTACGTACACCCCGTAGGAGATGTTCACCGCCCACCGCTGCTCGCCGCCGGGCAGCTCCAGCGCGGCATCCGCCCGCTCGACCTCGCCCCGGTCGAGCAGCGCGAAGACGAGCTGGGCATGGGCCATGGGCAGTGTCGCGCCCCATCCCCAGCGCCCCGCCTCCACCGCGCTCTCCGCGTCCGCGAGCGCCTCCACGATGCGGCCGGCCTGAAAGCGCGCCACCGAGCGCGACTGCATCGCCGCCCCCAGCTCGAGAATCGAGCCGCGCTCGCGGGCCAGCTCCACCGCCGCGCCGCTCGCCCGCTCGGCGGCCTCCGGGTCGCCGCCGAGCAGGATGCCGAAGGCGGCGAGCGGGAAGGCCATCATGTCGAACGGGTCGTTGAGCGGACGCTCCCTGTGCAGCGCGCGCTGGGCCAGCCCATGCAGCTCGTCGGCCGACGCTCCCGCGAAGGCGAGGGCGATCGACGCGTTTCCGAGCACCGCCCGCCCTGGCGGGCTTCCCTCGAGCCCCGGAGGGGCGAGCGAGGCCTCGATGTGGCGAGCCGTCGCCTCGGCGTCGGTGAGGTCGACATAGGTTCCCGAGATCGCCGCAAGCGCCTCGAGCTTCGCCGCCAGGGCGGGATCGGCGTCGCCGAGCTCCGCTCGGGCCCGCCGAGCGGTGGCGGCGGCCTGTGGATAGCGTCCTCCGTGGGTGAGCACGAAGGCGAGGTCGAAGAGCGCCTCGGCGCGCCGATGGGGCTGCTCGATAAGGCTCACCGCCTCCGACAGGGTCTCCGTCCCCGTGCCCTCCCCGGCCTCCGCCTCGGCGATCCCGGCCAGGGCCTGGAGCTCTCCGCGCTCGGCGGGCGGGGGGCTCTCCTCAAGGGCGTGGCGCAGGTAGCGGAGCGCCGTCCGTGGCGCGCCGTGTCCGTGGGCTCGCTCCGCGGCCGCCCGCAGAACCCGCCGCACCCACCCCTCTCCGCTATGGGCGGCGCGCAGCAGGTGGGAACCGACCTCTTCCGTCGCCGCCCCATCGCGGTGCAGCAGCTCGGCCGCGCGCAGGTGCGATTGGGCGCGCCGCGCCGGGGGGATGTCGGCGTAGACGGTGCCGGCGACGATCGGGTGCACGAAGGAGATCGGCTCCGGCAGCGCCAGCACGTCGGCCTGGGCGAGGCGGTCGGCCGCCTCGACGTGGTCGGCAAGCTCGCCGCCCGCCAGCTCGGCCGCGTGCCTGAGCGAGACCTCGTCGCCGAGCACAGCGACGGCCTCGGCGAGCTGGCGAGCCGGCGGCGGCAGGCGCCCGAGGCGGGTGAGCACGGACCGTGAGACCGAATCGGGGCCCAGCTCGGCAACGCGCTGCGCCCCGGCCGCGGTGGGGGCGACCGCGTCGGCCCCGGCCGCGGCGATCAGCTCACGGAGGTAGAAGGGGTTGCCGTCGCTCGCCTCCGCGCACGCGGCGCAGAACTCCTCGGCGGCGCCGGGCAGCGACTCGCGGACGTGCTCGGCCGCGGCGGCGGCGCTCAGTGAGGAAGGGCTCAGCACGGTGGAGCGGTGGCGCCCTCGCAACTCGTCGATCAGCTCCTCGGCCTCGGAGGGCTCCCCGGTTCGCACCGCAACCGCGATCGCGATCGGCAGCTCCTCGACCCGCTCACCCAGGTAGTTGAGGAAGGCGAGTGAGGGCGCGTCCGCCCACTGGGCATCGTCCACGCAGATCAGGACCGGCGCCTGCTCCGCCAGGTTCGCGACCAGCCAATGCAGCCCGTGAAGGAGCGAGAACATCGCATCGCCGCTCGGCCGCTCCGGCGGTTGGGCGCCGCCGGTGAACAGCGGGCGCGCCAGCGACGCCGCGCCGCCGAACGCGTCGTCGGCCTCCCCCCCGCGCACCCGATCCCCGAGCAGCCGCAGCGCCACCCCGAAGCTGAACTCGCGCTCCATGCGGCTGGCGCGAGCGCTCAGTACGCCGACGCCCGAGTCGCGGGCGAGCTCCGCCGCCGCTGCGAGCAGACGGCTCTTGCCGATCCCGGCCGGCCCCTCGATCGAGAGGACGTCGCCCGTTCCGGAGCGCGCGGCGGCGAGCACGCCCGCGAGCGCCTCCAGCTCACGTTCGCGCTCCAGAAGCGCCCCCATGGCCCTCCCCGGTAACACCTCATCCGCCACGCCGGTGCGAGCCTAGCCCTTCGGAAGGGAGGAATAAAGACTTCGGAGGCCTCCCCGTTGCGCTCCTCGCCCGCTTCGCCGAGGATCGCTCGGGTTATGACCACGGGGAGCAAGCCCTCATAGCGAAAGGGGACAAGATGTCCTACCCAAGGGCGAAGAGGCCCTCGCCGGCAATGGCAGTCGCCCTCACGGCGCTGATCGTCGCCTTGGCCGGCACAGCGATGGCGGCACCGACCGCGATCGAAAGCGTGCTCAACAAGAAGGAGAAGCAGCAGACCAAGAAGATCGCCAGGAACCAGGCGAACAACCAGATCGACCAGCGGGCGCCGGGGCTGTCGGTTGCCAGCGCGAACACAGCGACCAGCGCGAACAGCGCCAACACGGCGAACAGCGCCAACACGGCGAACAGCGCCAACAGGGCAAACAGCGCCAACACGGCGATTCTCGCCAACACCGTGCCCGACGGGGCGATCACCAACCCGAAGCTCGCCAACCCGATCTTCTCGGCGCAGGTGGAAAATAACGGGACCCTCCTGGGCGGGGTTGGCGCGACAGATGCGTTGCGGATCAATGTGGGGAACTACCGCGTCGAGTTCGGCCGTAACCTCAGTGAGTGCACGTTCCAGGCGACGTCACGGAACGTGGCTGGGAGCCTGAACGCCGCTGCGGACCTCGATGCCACGAACAACCAGCGGGTGTTCGTACAGCTGCGCAACTCGACGGACGCGGCGCCGTCGGACAGCGAGTTCCAGGTCGCTGTCTTCTGCTGAGGCGCAGGATCGCTCGGGTGATGGCCACGCGACACGAGCTGATCCAGGTGACCGTGGAGCTCGAGGCGGCGAGCGAGCCGATTCGGGGAGCGGTGCGAACGGAGGCGGGCTCACGCCCTTTCGCTGGGTGGATGGAGCTCACCGCGGCGATCGAGGACGCCCGGATCGCGACGGGGGGCGCCGACGCGGCCCAGCCGGCCGCCGTGGACCCGGAGGGGAAAGACGAGTGAGACGGGGTCCGGTAACAGCCCTCGCGGCGGTGATGCTGACGGCTCTTGTGGCGCAGATCGCGGTCGCCGGCGGCGCTCAGGGGGGCGACCCCATGGCGACGATCTCGGTCAGCAAGAAGAAGCTGAGCAAGCTGATCCGCAAGGAGGTGCAGCGGCAGCTCCAGCCGGGACCGCAGGGCGCCCAGGGAATCCAGGGTCAGCAGGGCGCCCGAGGAATACAGGGTCAGCAGGGCGCCCAGGGCCCACCCGGCACCGCTCCCGCCTGTCAGGGAAACGGCTCCGGCGACACCATGGTCGCCGCAGGCGCGGTCTGCATCGACCGCTACGAGGTCAGCGTCTGGTCCGCGCCGAAGGGCGGCACCCGGTACGGCACATCATCCGACGACTACCCATGCAATGACAACGGCCAGGACTGCAAGGCGGGCACGGCCGGGGAGATCTACGCCCGGAGTGTCCCCGGGGTCACCCCCTCGCGCTTCATCACCTACTTTCAGGCCCAGCAGGCGCTCGCCAACTCGGGAAAGCGCCTGCCGAGCAACGCCGAGTGGCAGCAGGCGGTCGCCGGCACCCCGGACTCGACCGCCTGCAACGTCATCACCGGTGTGGTCGCGCGCACGGGCGACAACGCCGGCTGCATCTCAGACTGGCGGACTAACGACATGGTCGGGAATGTCTACGAGTGGGTCGCCGACTGGGACGAGGAGGGCCCCGGCGGCTGCACCGTCATGGGCCCGGATCTCGGGAACGACCTGACTTGCCTCGGAAGGGACGCCGGCGACCCCTCGACCCGCTTCCCCGGTGCCCTGATTCGCGGCGGCGCCTACTTCAACGGCGCGAATGCCGGCCCGCTCACGGTCGAGAGCAACGACCGGCCGTCGGACTCGAAGAGCTTCATCGGGTTCCGCGGCGCCCGCTAGCCCCGCCGTCCGCTCAGTCCGGACCGATCCCCATCGCCCCGCGCACCTCGGCGAGCGTCTCGGTGGCGATCGAGCGGGCCTTCTCGGCGCCGGCGGCGAGTGCCTCCTCCAGCGCCGTCTCGTCGGGCCGCAGCTCCTCGTAGCGCTCGCGCACCGGGGCAAGGTAGGAGACGACCGCCTCGGCGACCGCCGCCTTGAAGTCGCCGTAGCCGGAGCCGTCGAACTCGCCCTCGACCTCCTCCGGCGTCGTCTCCCGCGCCACCGCGAGGATGTCGATCAGGTTGCCGATCCCCTCCTTGCCCTCACCGCGCTTCACCTCGGTGCCCGAGTCCGTCACCGCGCTCTTCACCTTCCTGGTCACCGCCTCCGGCTCGTCGAGGACGTAGACGGTGCCCTGCGCGGTGCCGCCGGTGGTCGCCATCTTCGAGGTCGGGTCCTGCAGGTCCATGATCCGGGCCCCCACCTCCGGCAGCTTGTGCTGCGGCTCGACCAGGGTCTCGCCGAAGCGCTCGTTGAAGCGGCGGGCGATCTCGCGCATCAGCTCGACGTGCTGGAGCTGATCCTCCCCGACCGGGACCGTGTCGCCTTTATAGGCGAGCACATCGGCGGCCATCAGCACCGGGTAGAAGAAGAGGCCCGCGGAGATCAGCTCGCGCTGCTTCGCCGACTTCTCCTTGAACTGGTGCATGCGGTTGAGATCGCCGTGCGCGGTCACCGCCGCCAGCAGCCAGCACAGCTCGGTGTGCTCGCGCACGTCGCTCTGACGGAACAGGATGTGGCGGTCGACGTCAAGCCCGGCCGCGAGGAACAGCGCCGCGAGGTCGTACAGGTTGCGCCGCAT
>JBOGZI010000129.1:0-4718 GCA_050697275.1 Solirubrobacterales bacterium
CGGCAGCACCGGCGGGAGCTCGGGCGCCTCCACTCCCCCGCCTCCGCCGCCTCCCCCGAGCGGCACGCTGCTTCGGCAGGACCCCGCCACCAACCCCGACCCGATGCCGCTCTGGAACTCGGTCGACGCCCAGAGCTCGTCGCGCCACCAGCATGTCTCGAGCGGCGGCCCAAGCGGCAGTGCCTACCGGCGGATGACGGTCCAGGACGGTGACAACTTCTGGGGTGAGCGCGCCGAGCTCGGCTACAACTCCCGCCTGAACGGCCTCGGCGCGCCCTGGGGCACCTTCTTCCTCTACAACGAGGGAGAGCGCCGGGTGACCGACTTCTGGATGCGCCTGCCGACCGGCTTCCCGGTCAACACCAACAAGTGGCAGGTCGTGATGCAGATGAAGCAGACCGGCCCGGCCTCGAACAGCGGCGGCACCCCGGTCTTGGCGCTCGAGGCGCGAGAGGGCAAGTGGGTCCTGACCCAGTCCGACTCGCCAGGTCCGTCCAGCAACACCCACGAGGTCTGGAGCACCCCCGCCACGCTCGGCGCCTGGACCCACATCAGCCTGGATGTCACGTATTCCCCGAGCCCCAGCCAGGGCAAGGTCCAGCTGGCGGTGGACGGTGTGCAGAGCCCGACCTACACGACGTTCACGCAGAAGTACGAGACCTCACCGGCGGCCCAGGGTCTGACGGCTGGGGGCGCCATCCCGTCCCACCTGCGGATGGGCATCTACCACGACTCCTCGCTCCCCGGGACGCACGTCGACATCGCGGACGTCAGGGTCTCGGCCTAACCCCGCCTCCCCGGTGGAGTCAGGAGGCCGCGGCGTGCTGGGCGGCGCCCCTGCTGGGCGCCAGGATCATGTGCATGTTGCGGCCCTCCTGTTGCGGCTCCTGCTCCACCACCGCCAGCTCGGAGAGGTCCTGTAGAAGACGGTCGAGCAGCATCCTCCCGCGCTCGGGATGGCTCTGCTCACGGCCTCGGAACATGATCGTCACCTTGACCTTGTCCTGGTTCTTCAGGAATCGCTCCACGTGCCCCTTCTTGGTCTCGTAGTCGTGGGTGGCGATCTTCGGCCGCAGCTTGATCTCGCGCACGTTCACCTGCTGCTGGTGCTTTCGCGCCGCCTTCGCCTTCTGCTCCTGCTCGTACTTGTACTTCGAGTAGTCGAGGATGCGACAGACCGGCGGCTTCGAGCCGGGCGCCACCTCGACCAGATCGAGATCGCGCTCGCGCGCGTACTCGAGCGCCTCCGGGGTCGGGACGATCCCGACCTGCTCCCCGTTCTCGTTGATCAGGCGTACCTCCGGAACGCGGATGCGCTCGTTGATTCGAGTCTGGTCGCGTTCGGGCGGCCGCCGGTCGAACCGTGAGACCGCCATCAGCGGCTGTACCGCCTGCCGGCATGCGCAATGGTCGCCGGAAGGCGCACTAGCTAGGCATCGGGTAGCGCGTCAAGCAGATGGCTGGGAGGAGGATCGGGGGGCGGGCACGGGCGCTCAGCGGCGCGGCGTGGTTTGGGTGCCCGGCATCCCGGCAGAGTATAGAGGGCACAATTGCACGATGGGCCTGATTGTGATCGTGACCGCGCTGCTTGTCATCCAGCTCGCCGGGGATGGCGGCGACCCCGATCGCGGTCCCGACGATTCCCGCCCCGCGGCGGCCGCGAAGGGACTGGAGCCCGGGCAGAGGTGCCCCATCGAGACGCCCGCATCGCCGATAGGCGCGACCCTCCCCGGCTGCGAGGCGCTCCTCTCCGACACTGCCGCTGACGAGGACCTGGGCGAACTCTGGGGGGACCTCGCCTGCGAGGAGGAGAGGCACGAGCGACGCGAGGGTGACGGTGACACCCATCCGCAAGCCGATGGCGCACCCGCCGGGGACAGCGCCTATCGCCGATTCAGGGTGATCGACGGCGATGACGAAGACGGCGAGCGCTGCGAGCTCGGCGAGAACGACCGTGACAGCGGCCCCACCGTCCTATACGAGGAGGGCGAACGGCGGGTCACCTTCCTCTCCGCGAGGCTGCCGAGCGACTTCCCGCTCGGCGACGATGGTTGGCAGGTGATCATGCAGATGAAGCAGACACAGCCGGCAGCCAATGGCAGCGGTACTCCAGTCCTGGCGCTGGAGGCATGGGGCGGCCGTTGGCGGCTGCGACAGAGCAAGTCGAGCGGTCCCGCCAGCGACGCCAGACAGCTGTGGTCGGCTCCAGCCCAGCCCTTGGTCTGGACCCGGTTCGCGCTGGACGTCACCTACTCACAGAATCCGGCGACCGGCCGGATCGTCGTCAACGCCGACCTCAACGGCGACGGCGACTTCGATGACCCCGGGGAGCGAAGCGCCCCCCTCTCGACCTACACGCTGAAGGTCGAGACCGAGGGGGATGATGACGATGACCTGCCCGCCGGGGAATCGATCCCCTCCCATCTCCGCGCCGGGCTCTACCACGACCCCGGCTACGACTGCCCGCCGCCGCTCGGCTGCTACGTCGACCTGGACAACGTCCAGGTGCTGGGGCCCTGACCCGGTCCAGGTTCGAGCCCTAGCCGGGCGAGCCCGGCCTCGCCCCGGCCGCGATCTCCGCCCGGAGGCGCTCCGTCAGCTCGGCGAGCGGCATCGCGCCGCGATCGCCCTCGTCGTGGTGGCGGACGGAGACGGTCTCGTCCTCGAGCTCGCGGTCGCCCACCACCAGCATGTAGGGGGCCTTGGCGAGCTCGGCGTCGCGGATCTTCTTGCCGACCGACTCGCTGCGCTCGTCGGACCCCGCACGCAGGCCCGCCTTGCGGAGTTCCTCGACCACCTGCGTCGCGTAGTCGTTGTGCCGGTCGGCCACCGGCAGCACCGCCGCCTGCAGCGGGGCGAGCCAGAACGGGAAGCGCCCCGCGTAGTGCTCGATCAGGATGCCGGCGAAGCGCTCCATCGAGCCGAGCAGGGCGCGGTGGATCATCACCGGCGTGTGCTCGGCGTTGTCGGCGCCCGTGTAGGTGAGCCCGAAGCGCTCCGGCATGAAGAAGTCGAGCTGGCAGGTGCCGCACTGCCAGGAGCGCCCCAGCGCGTCGGTGATGTGGAAGTCGATCTTGGGGCCGTAGAAGGTGCCCTCGCCCGGGCTGACGTCGTAGTCGCGGCCCTGGCGCTCGAGCGCCTCGCGCAGGCTCTGCTCGGCCCGCTCCCACTGCTCGTCCGAGCCGATCGACTTCTCGGGCCGGGTGGAGAGCTCGACGCGCACGTCCTCGAAGCCGAAGCGCGAGTAGAGCTGGTCGATCGCCTCGCAGATCGAGTCGACCTCGTCGGTGACCTGATCGAGGGTGCAGTAGACGTGCGCGTCGTCCTGGGTGAAGGCCCGGACCCGGAGCAGGCCGTGCAGCACTCCCTCGCGCTCGTAGCGGGAGACGTGGCCGAACTCGGCGAGCCGCAGGGGCAGCTCCCGGTAGGAGTGCCGCGCGGAGCCGTAGGCGAGACAGGCCCCGGGGCAGTTCATCGGCTTCAGCGCGTAGCGGCGCTCCTCGCCACCCCCCTCGCGCTCCGAGGGCTCGACGAAGAACATGTTCTCCCGGTAGTTGTCCCAGTGCCCGGAGCGGTGCCAGAGCTCCTGGTCGAGCACCTGGGGCGTCTTGATCTCCGAGTAGCCCCGCGCGGTGAGCTGCTTGCGCACCTCGGCCTCGATCAGCCGCAGCAGCACGGTGCCCTGCGGCAGCCAGAAGGGCATTCCGGGCGCTTCGGTGCGCAGCAGGAAGAGGTTGAGCTCCGGGCCCAGCCGGCGGTGGTCCCGCGCGCGGGCCTGCTCGAGACGCTCCAGGTGCTCAGAGAGCTGCTTGCGGTCGTGAAAGGCGGTGCCGTAGATGCGGGTCAGCATCTGGCGGGTTTCGTCGCCACGCCAGTAGGCCCCCGCCACCGAGGTGAGCTTGACCGCCCCGATCCGCCCCGTCGACGGACCGTGCGGCCCCCGGCAGAGGTCCTCGAAGGGGCCGTTGCGGTAGAGCGTCACCGTCTCCGCCCCCTCGTCCCGGACCAGGTCCTCGATCAGCTCCACCTTGTAGTCCTGGCCCTGGGACCGGAACAGCTCGATCGCCTCGGCGGCGGGAAGCTCGCGCCGCTCGAAGGGCTCATCGGCCTTGACGTGCTCGGCCATCCGCTCCTCGATCCGCGCCAGGTCCTCTTCCCCAGGCCGCTCCGAGTCGGGGAACTCGATGTCGTAGTAGAAGCCCTCGGCGATCGGCGGGCCGATCGAGATCTTCGCCTGCGGCCAGAGGTCCAGCACCGACTCCGCCAGCACATGCGCCGCGTCGTGCCTGACCAGCTCGAGCGCCTCGGGGCTCTCCTCGGTGACGATCTCGATTCTCTCGCCACCCTCCAGCGGGGCGCTGAGATCCCGCAGCTCGCCGCCCACCTTGATCGCCAGGGCCGCCCGCGCCAGGCCGGGCCCGATCGCCGCCGCCGCGTCGGCGCCGGTCGCCCCCTCGTCGAGCGCCAGCTCGGAGCCGTCGGGGAGCGTCACCTTGAGCTTGGTCGCTGCCACGGCCGGGATGCTAACCGCGCCGATCGGCCGCCCCCGGTCGCGGCAGGCACGAGCTCCGCAAGCCCGCGACCAGCCGATCAAGCCCCCGGGCGTAAGGTCGATGCGACCGGTATGAGCAAGCGCGCCACGATCCGATCCTGCCCGGCGGCGCTTGTCGCGGCCGCCGTGCTCGCGCTGCCGGCGCCGGCCGCCGCGCAGAACGACG
>JBOGZI010000130.1:0-8262 GCA_050697275.1 Solirubrobacterales bacterium
GCCCCGAAGCCCGGGGCCCCCGAGCCCCCCGCGCCCGAGAGCGGGAGCAATCACGTCGAGGCGCAGCTCGCGGTGGCCAGCACGCTCGCCACGGCGGGGAGCGTCGACGAGGCGATCCCCGCGGTGCTGGCGGCGATCGCGCAGGGCTTCGGCTGGGCCGAGGGGGGCTGCTGGATCGCGGACCCGGACGAGCCGCATCCCGACCCCGCCGAGCGCGAGGGCACCGTCGCGATGCCGCTGGTCAGCGAGGGCGGCACGATCGGGATGATCGAGTTCCTGGCGCCACAGGGGACCAACGGGGACCGCGCGCTGGGGCCGACCCTCGAGGCGATCGCCTCCCAGGTGGCCCAGTTCGTCGCCCGCCGGCGGGCCGAGGCCGAGGTCGAGAAGCTCAAGGACGAGTTCTTCGGCCTCGTCTCCCATGAGCTCCGCACCCCGCTCACCTCGATCATCGGCTACACCGAGATGCTCGCCAAGGTCGACGGCGAGCGGCTCTCCGAGCGCGGGCACGGCTTCATCGACGTGATCCGCCGCAACGCGAGACGAGAGATGCGGCTGGTGGGAGACCTGCTGGTGCTCGTCCGGATCCAGGCCGGCACCTTCGAGATCGAGCCGGGCACGGTCGATCTGGGCGAGATCGTCGGGCAGTCGGTCGAGGCCGCCCGCCCGGCGGCCGAGAAGGCGGGGCTCGAGCTCGGCCTCGAGGCGGCCCGCGCGAAGCCCTGCGCCGGCGACGCCGAGCGGCTCTCCCAGGCCTTCGACAACCTGCTCACCAACGCGATCAAGTTCACCCCGGAGGGCGGCAGGGTCGACGTCCGGATGCGGGCGGACGACCTGACCGCGGTGATCGAGGTCGCCGACACCGGCGTCGGGATCCCGGCCAAGGACCACGACCGCCTCTTCGACCGCCTCTACCGCGCCTCCTCGGCGACCGAGGAGCACGTCCCCGGGACCGGGCTCGGGCTGACCATCGTCAAGGCGATCGTCGAGGCCCACGACGGCACGATCGAGGTCGAGAGCGAGGAGCATCAGGGCTCCACCTTCCGGGTGGAGCTGCCGCTGCGGCCGCTCGACCACACCGGTAGCCAGGGAAACGGAGCCGTGAAGCGATGACGGTCGCCGGGCGAGAGCGAAGCCGGGTGCTGGTCGCCGACGACGACGAGGACCTGCTCGAGCTGGCCTGCATGCAGCTCGAGGACGCCGGCTACGAGGTCGAGCGCGCCCACGACGGCTCCGAGGCGCTTCGCCTCGCCCGGGAGAGCGGTCCCGACCTCTGCGTCTTCGACGTGCACATGCCCGGCCTCACCGGCCACGAGGTGCTGCGCGAGCTGCGAAGCGACCCGGACACGAAGCGGATCCCGGTGATCCTCGCCACCGCGACGCTGCACGAGCGGGCGCTGTGGCGGGCCGGGCCGCGGCCCGATGACTGCCTGCGCAAGTCCCGGGAGATCCTGGAGCTCGGCGCCAGGGTGGGCGCCGTGCTGGAGCGACGGTCAGGGAAGGGTGATCATGAGGGACGGGCCTGAGTCCAGCTGTCCCCTCGTCCTCGTCGCCGACGACGAGCAGGACATCCTCGAGCTGATCCGGATGGTGCTCGAGGAGGAGGGCTACGAGGTGATCGCCGTCAGCGACGGGGTCGAGGCGCTGCGCACCGCCAACCAGCGCCGGCCCGACCTCTGCGTGCTCGACGTGATGATGCCGGGGGTGGACGGCTACGACGTCACCCGCGTCCTGAAGCGCGACGAGGAGCTGCGCCGGATCCCGGTGGTGCTGCTCACCGCGCGCACCGAGCCGGAGAACGTCGCCCGCGGCCGCGAGGCGGGAGCCGACGAGTACCTGTCCAAGCCCTTCCTGCCCGAGGAGCTGCAGCAGGCGGTGCGCTCCGTGCTCAGCGAGTCCGCCTCCGCCAACGGCCGCTCGGAGGAGCACGAGCCGGGGGTCGCGGTCGAGCCGGAGATCCCGCTGGAGCCCGAGCCGGCTCCCCCGCAGCCCGCCGGCGGCGTCGTGCTGCTGGCCGGCGCCAACGAGTACCTGCTGAACGCCGCCCGCTACCGACTCGAGCTGGGCGGCTACGAGGTGGCGGTGACGGCCAGCGCCGAGCGCGGTCTGGAGCTGGCCGCGGAGCTCGTCCCCGACGTCTTCGTGGTGGACGCCGCCTCCGGCCAGGTCGATCCCGACTCGGTCGCCAAGCTGCTGCAGGCGCGGGCCACCGGCTCGATCCCGGTGCTCCCCCTCGCCAACGGCGGCCCCTTCGATCCGCAGGAGCTCTTCATCCGGGTTGAGGCCGCCCTGGGCCGCGCCTGAGCGCGGCTAGGATCGCCGGATGGCGGGGAGGCGGAATCGCGGGAACGCTCGGACACGGGCGGAGAGACAGACAGCTTCCGCGAGTGGCCGCGGACCGGCGCGATTGGGGCCGATCATCCTCGCCGCGGTCCTCGCCGCCGCGCTCGGCGCCGGCGGGCTGGCGGTCGCCAAGAAGAAGCGGGGCGGCAAGCTCCCGCGCGGGCCCTATCCGAGCCTCGGCTCCTGCCCGGTCTTCCCGAAGGCGAGCGTCGGGCCCGCCGCCCACTCGGTCGGCGACCAGTCCGCCTGGAACCAGGACATCTCCCAGGCGCCACTCGACCCCAACTCGGCCAACTACATCGCCCACATCCTCGCCCACGGCGGCGATGACACCCACCCGGACTGGGGCTACCAGCGCAAGTACGGCTTCCCCTACGCGGTGGTCGGTCGCAGGCAGCGACCGGTCAAGGTCAACTTCACCGCCTACGGCGACGAGTCGGACAAGGGCCGCTACCGGGTGCCGGCCAAGGCGATGGTCGAGGGCGGCCAAGCCTCCGACGGCGACCGCCACGTGCTCGCGGTCGACCGCAGGCGCTGCCGGCTCTACGAGCTCTACCGCGCCTTCTTCATCAACACAAAACGGGTTGCCCCTCGGCTTCGCCTGCGGGGCACCCTCGCATCAAAGCCCCACTGGAACGCCGACTCGGGCGTGATCTGGAACCTGCGCTCCGCGGCGCTCCGCCCGGACGGCTGGACCTCGGCCGACGCCGCCGGGCTGCCGATCTTCCCGGGGCTGGTCCGCTTCGACGAGGCCGCCTCGGGCCAGATCAACCACGCACTGCGGATCACGGTGAGCGAGACCCAGGACGCCTGGATCCACCCCGCCACCCACTGCGCGGGCGCCAGCAGCGACCCGAACGCCCCGCCGATGGGCCTGCGCCTGCGGCTGCGCGCGGACTACGAGATCTCCGGCTTCAACCCGCACGCGCGGGCGATCGCCACGGCGCTGAAGCGCTACGGCGCCTTGATCGCCGACAACGGCTCGAACTTCTACATCTCCGGCGTCTCGGACCGCCGCTGGACCGACGCGATCATCGAGCCGCTCCGCCACATCCCCGGCTCGGCCTTCGAGGTCGTCCAGTCGGCCTCGCCGATCCATCGTTGCTGAGTGGGCACGCACCCGTGACGAACGGGCCTGGCTTCCCCAGAGGTCGGGGTCTACTCTTGCCGCATGGAGCGGTCGGTGTGGACAGACGAGCGCCTCGGTGATCGGTTCGACACGATCGACCGGCGGTTCGACCAGGTGGACCGCGAGCTCGCCGATCTCCGCTCGGAGATGCGCGAGGGCTTCAGCGATCAACGCTCCCTGATGATCCGTCTTCAGCTCGGAACGTTTGTCCCGGTGCTCGCGCTGATCGCGGCCCTGGTCGCCCGCGGCTGACCGCCGCGCGATAGCGCCCGATATCCGGCCCGGACAGGGCGGGCGGGCGGCCTAGGCGGCGGCCTTGGCGGCCTGGTGCTCGGGCGGGATGCGGACGACGTCCCAGGCCAGGTCGGCCTTCTCGAGCAGCCAGATCACCGCGGCGGAGGGGTCGGGCTGGAGGCGGCGCAGGCCGTGCACCGCGGAGGTGGGAAAGGCGTGGTGGTTGTTGTGCCAGGCCTCGCCGAAGGTCGGCAGCGCCAGCAGGCCGAAGTTGCGCGACTCGTCACCGGTCTCGAAGGGCCGCCGCCCGAACATGTGGCAGATCGAGTTGATGCTGTAGGTGACGTGGTGAAGGACGAAGATCCGCACCGCGCCGCCCCAGAGCAGCCCGGTGAGCCCGGCGACGATCGTCCCCCCGATCGCGACCCCGAGCCCGAAGGGAATCGCCAACCCCACCGCCGCCCAGAGCACGAAGGTGCGGTCGATGAAGCGGACCACCGGGTCCTTGAGCAGGTCGGGGGCGAAGCGCTGCTTGGAGCCGCGCTGGGTGTGGAGGAAGAGCCAGCCGAGGTGGGCGTGGAAGAACCCCTTCAGCTGGGCCAGGGCGCCCTCGCCGTGACCGACGTGGGGGCTGTGCGGATCGCCGTGCTCATCGGAGAAGGCGTGATGCTTGCGGTGGTCGGCGACCCAGGAGATCACCGGCCCCTCGATCGCGGCCGACCCGAGCGCTCCGAACAGCGCCCGGACCGCGGCGTAAGTCTTGAAGCTGCGATGGGTGAAGAGCCGGTGGAAGCCGACCGTGATCCCGAACCCGGTCGGCACATAGACGAGCGCGAAGACGAGCAGGTCGTGCCAGTGCAGCGCCTTGTTCCAGACCTGCCAGGCCGCGAGGCCGAGCAGCAGGAAGGGGACGACCGTGAGCAGCCCGGTGATGATCCGGTCGCGCGTCTCGTGCTGCACCGGCTGGATGTCCGACCGCTGCGGCCGCCCCGCGCTGGCCATTGTCCGCTCCGATCCGCCGGCGCTCACCTTCGTCTGCTCGTTTCCCATTAGGTCCTTTCCGATGCCGCTCCGGGGCTCCCGTCTCGGCTCGAGTCCCCGCGCGACCCTACCATCGAAAACGGGACCATGGCACCAACCTCGTCCGCGCCCCGCTGCCCCCGGCCGCCGACGCTGCTACGGTGCGCGACGTAAGGCCGGTCGATACCGGCAAAGTTGTGCATAGCGCTCCGGGGTCGTTGCTCACTCGCATCCTCCGCGTTCGCAGCACAAACACGTAGGAGGAGAGTGAATGCCTACAGGAACCGTGAAGTGGTTCAGCAACGACAAGGGCTACGGCTTCATCACGCCCGACGACGGCTCGGACGACGTGTTCGTCCACTTCAGCTCGATCGAGGGCGAGGGCTTCAAGTCGCTCGACGAGGGAGCCAAGGTCGAGTTCGAGGTCGAGGCCGGCCCCAAGGGCCCGGCTGCGACCGGCGTCAAGATCGCGGCTTAAACTCGCTCGAGCCACCAGGAGCCACAAGGCTTCACGAAAGGGCCCTCTTCGGAGGGCCCTTTCCTTTGCGCCGACGGCCGCCCGGACCGACCGGCCCCTCAGCGGCGCAGCACGCCCTCCTCGGCGAAGTTGGCCCGCCGCGGCTCGGTGATCGCGACCTCGGCGAGCGCCTCGTCGATCGCCTCGAGCACCTCGGCGGAGAGCTCGATCCCGGAGGCGGCGGCGTCGGCGTGGACCTGCTCGGAGCGGGAAGCGCCGACGATCGCCGAGGCGACGTTCTCCTCGCGCAGCACCCAGGCGAGCGCCATCTCCACCATGCTCAGCCCGGCGCCCTCGGCGATCGGCACCAGCCGCTGCACCGCCGACAGCACCTCGTCCGAGGTGTAGCGGTCCATCGCCCAGCCCATCGCGTCGCTGGCGGCGCGCGAGTCGGGCGGGTGCTCCTCGCCGGGCCGGTACTTGCCGGTCAGCACCCCCTGGGCGAGCGGCGACCAGACGATCTGCGAGATCCCGTGACCCGCGCAGAGCTCGAGCAGCTCCGCTTCGGGCGCCCGCCAGATCATGTTGTACTGCGGCTGCGAGGAGACGAACTTCCTCGTCCCGGGCACCTCGAGCGCCGCCTCGATCTGCTCCACCGTCCACTCGCTGAGGCCGATCTCCCGCGCCTTGCCGGCCTCGACCACCTCGGTGAGCGCCTCCATCGTCTCCTCGATCGGCGTCTCGGTGTCGAAGCGGTGGCACTGGTAGAGGTCGACGTAGTCGGTGCGCAGCCGCTCCAGGGAGGCGTCGAGCTGCTTGTGGATCTGCGCGCGGGAGAGGCCGCGGTCCGTCTCCGACATCGGGAAGAAGGCCTTGGTCGCGAGCACGTATGAGTCGCGCGGGTAGTCGGCGAGGATCTCACCCCAGGCCTGCTCGGCGGTGCCGCGCCCGTAGGCGTTCGAGGTGTCGAACAGGGTGATCCCGGCGTCGAAGGCGGCCCGGGTGCAGGCCTCGGTCTGCTCGCGCTCCACCCCCACCCCGTAGGTGAGCCAGGAGCCGAGCGAGATCTCCGAGACCTCTATGTCCGAGTCACCGAGCTTTCGGTAGCGCACCCCGCGACCCTACCCGGCCGCGGACGCCGGCAATCGCCCACTCAGGACCAGCCGGCGGCCCAGGCCTCCGCGTCCACCTTGCTCTCGAAGCGGACCAGCTTGCCGTCCTTCAGCTCGTTGATGTGCTCGAAGGGCGCGTCGAGCTCGGCGCCGTTCTTGTTCTTGCCCTTGTAGCGGCCCTTGACCACGACCGTCTCTCCCTGGTCCTCGACGTCGTCGATCTCGACCGAGAACTCGTCGAAGTTCTCGGGGACCGGGCCGAAGACCTTCGCGGCGACCTCGTCGCGCCCCTTGAAGGTGCCCGACGGCGCGTTGCCGCCGCCCGGCTCGGTCCACTCGATCTGCTCGTCGTAGATCTCGAGCACGCCGGGGATGTTCCCCTGGTTGAAGTTGTCGTAGGTGCTGCGAACGGTCGCCACGTCCTGCTCTGACATCCGGCCTCTCCTTCCCACTCTCGCGAATCTGTCGAGCCGGAAGCTATCGAGGCGGGCGCTGCCCGGCGAGCCGCGCGTCCGGCGGCGGACTACTCGCCGAAGTCCTCGGTGCTCTCGCCGGTGTCGACGTCCACGTCGACGTCCTCGCCGCGGGCGGCCGCGGCCAGCTCTCCGGAGGGCACGATCTCCGCCTGCGGCTCGAAGGTCGAGCGGGCGACCGAGATGCTGATCGGGCCCTCGCTCGGGTCCCCGCTCGGCTCGATCCGGATGTTGCCGACGATCCCGCCGGGGATGCTGACCACGAACAGGTTCTCGACCACGTCGGCGCGGTCGGGCTCCGGCGCGATCGCCTTCAGGAGCACCTCGGCGGCCTGGCCGGCGTAGGGGGCGAAGAGCTCGACGTCGCCGTCCACCCGCTCGGAGAGCTGCTCGACGAACCTCTCCCCGGCGCCGCTCAGGTCATCCGGCGGGCGGCCGGGGGCGCTGACGAACATCCCCTCCGCCTCGGGGCCGACGTCGTCGATCGTCGCCTGCTGGGCGAAGCCGTCGAAGGCGAGCAGCTTGACGCTGTCGTCGGTGGTGGCCGTGGTCCCGGTGTCCTCGGTGGCCTCGGCGCCGCCCAGGTTCGGCCCCAGCACCTCGACCTTGTCCTTGATCACCTGGGCGCCGTTCTGCTCGAGCAGCCCGGCGAGCACCACCGCGTCGGCGCCGGAGGACTCGACCTCCTCCATCAGCTCGGTGTAGTTGCCGCGCTTCGGGTTCCAGTTCTCGAAGCCGGCGATGTCCATGTCGAGCGCCTCGGCCGCGTTCTGGAAGGTCTCGCCCTGCCCGAGGCTGGTCGGGTCCTTCCTCGCCACCAGCACGAAGGGGTTCTCCACCCCGAGCTGGGTGGCGAACTGAGCGAGGCCGGCGCCCTGGAAGGCGTCGTTGGGGATCACCCGCGCGTAGTTGCGCTCGCCCGAGGGGTAGAAGCGGTCCGGCTCGTTCTCCTCGCAGATCGGGCTCTCCTGGGTGAGGCAGACGAAGGTGTTGCCCGGCGAGACCATCGCCACACCGCCCTCCGGGGCCCGGTTCAGGATCGGGATCTCGACCGCGGCGCAGCCCGAGTTGTAGGTGCCGACCACCCCGATCAGGTCGGGGTTCTCGGCGTAGGCCTCGGCGTTCTCCTTGCACTGCGCCTTGTCCCACTCGCCGGTCTCCTCGACCGAGTCGTCGCAGGCCTGGAAGGCGACCTTGGTCTCCCCCGCCTGCCAGTCGTCCTGCTCCAGCACCAGGCGGATCGCCTCGACCATCTGGGTGGAGCGCTCGGCCGAGTCGCCCTGCATCGGCAGATCGGAGGCGATCAGCACGTCCGGCTCGCCCTCGCCGCCGAACTCGGCCTGCTCGCAGAACTCCTCGGGGAGGGTCTCGATCCCACTCACCTCGCCATCGCCATCGCCGTCGTCGTCGTCACCGCCGCAGGCGGAGAGCGCCCCCGCGAGGGCGGCGGCCGCGACGAGCAGGCAGATCAGCGTCAGCGAGCGAGGCACGAGG
>JBOGZI010000131.1:0-3784 GCA_050697275.1 Solirubrobacterales bacterium
GACGGGCGTGTTCGCCTGGGCGACCGCGTTGCCCGGGCCGTCCGGGGCGAGCCCCCAGCCGTCGAGCACGACCAGCGCGACCGCGGGTACCGGGACGCTGCTCGGCCCGGGGGGCAGCGGGCTCATCGGGGGATCAGCCGGCCGCGGCGACGATCGCCGCGAAGTCGCCCGGGTCGAGGCTGGCCCCGCCCACCAGGGCGCCGTCCACGTCCGGCTGTGAGATCAGCTCGGCGGCGTTGTCCGGCTTCACCGAGCCGCCGTAGAGGATGCGAACCGCCTCTGCGGCCTCGGAGGAGAGCGCCGCCAACCGTCCCCGGATGAAGGCGATCGCCTCCTGGGCCTGCTCGGGGGTGGCGGTCCGGCCGGTCCCGATCGCCCAGACCGGCTCGTAGGCGATCACCACCTCGGCCAGGCGCTCCGAGGGGACCCCGGCGAGATCGGCGTCGAGCTGGCGGCTGAGCACGGCCTCGGTCTCCCCGGCGTCGCGCTCCGTCTCCACCTCACCGATGCAGAGGATCGGCTCGAGCCCCGCCGCCAGCGCGGCCGGCAGCTTGCGGGCGAGCGCCTCGTCGGTCTCGTCGAAGTACTGGCGGCGCTCCGAGTGGCCCAGGACGACCCCGTCGACGCCGAGCTCGAGCAGCATCGGGGCGGACACCTCGCCGGTGAAGGCGCCCTCCTGCTCCTCGTGCATGTTCTGGGCGGCCACCCGGACCCGGCTCTGGGCGCAGTGCTCCACCGCCGTCTTGAGCGCGGTGAAGGGCGGGCAGATCACCACCTCCGCCCCCTCGGCGGGCGCCTTCGGCAGGAACTCGGCCAGGAAGCGCTCGGTCTCCTCGACCGTCTTGTGCATCTTCCAGTTGGCCGCAAGGAGCGGGGTTCTAGACATCCTGAAGCGCCTCCACGCCGGGGAGCTTCTTCCCCTCGACCAGCTCGAGAGAGGCGCCGCCCCCGGTCGAGACCCAATCCACCCGGTCGGCGAGCCCGAAGTCGTTCACCGCCGCGACCGAGTCCCCGCCGCCGACCACGGTGCGCCCCGGCGCCTTCGCCACCGCCTCCGCCACCGCCCGCGTGCCCGCGGCGAAGGGCTCCAGCTCGAAGGCGCCCATCGGCCCGTTCCAGAAGACGGTGCCGGCTCGTCCGACGCGGCGGCCGAAGTTGGCCGCCGTGTTGGAGCCGATGTCGAGGCCCATCCAGCCCTCCGGGACGTCGACCCCGTTCAGCTCGCGGACCTCGGTGGCGGCGTCGAGCTCGCGGCCGAGCACCAGGTCCTCCGGCAGCTCCAGGATCGAGTCGCTCCGCTCCGCGTCGGCGAGGACCCGCTTGGCAGCGTCGACCCACTCCTCCTCCACCAGCGAGTTGCCGGTGTCCCGGCCCTCCGCCCGGAAGAAGCTGAAGCACATCGCGCCGCCGACCAGGATCTCCTCGGCGAACCCGAGGAAGCGGTCGATCACACCGACCTTGTCGCTGACCTTGGCGCCGCCGAGCACGATCACCAGGGGGCGCTCCGGGTCGTCGCGGACCGAGGAGAGCTCGATGACCTCGCGCTCGAGCAGCAGGCCGGCATAGGCCGGCAGCTCGTGCTCGACGGCCTCGGTGGTGGCGTGGGCCCGGTGGGCGGCGCCGAAGGCGTCGTCGACGTAGAGGTCCGCGAGCCGCGCCAGGGCCTTGGCCAGCTCGGGATCGTTCTTCGTCTCCCCCGGCTCGAAGCGGCTGTTCTCGAGCAGCAGGATCTCTCCCTCGCCGAGCTCGCTCGCCATCGCCTCGACCTCCTCGCCGACCACGGCGGGGGCCTGCTCGACCGGGGACGAGATCAGCTCCGCCAGCCGCTCCGCCACCGGCCGCATCGACAGCGACTCGTCCCGGCCGTGTGGGCGGCCGAGGTGGGAGACGAGCACGATCGAGGCGCCGCGCTCGAGCAGCAGCTCGATCGTGGGGAGGGAGGCCCGGATCCGGGTGTCGTCAGCGACGACAATTCCGCGGACTCCTCCGCTTCGCGTCCGGGGACCGCTCGCATCATCCTCGAGCGGTACGTTCAGGTCCGCCCGCAGCAGCACCCTGCTGCCGCCGACCTCCGCGTCGCGAACGCTCGCCTTGCCGAACGAGGCCGGCGCCGCGGGATCAGGCGCCAACGGCTGCCGGCTGCAGGACCTTCTCGGCCAGCTCCACGCAGCGGTTGGAGTAGCCCCACTCGTTGTCGTACCAGGCGATCACCTTGACGAAGGACCCGTCCACGACCACCGTCTGCTCGGAGTCGAGGATCGACGAGTGCGGGTCGGTGATGATGTCCGTGGAGACGATCGGGTCCTCCGTGTACTGCAGGATCCCCTCCAGGGGACCGCCGGCCGCCTGCCTCATCGCCTCGTTGACCTCCTCGGCGCTGGTCTTCTCCTTCACGTCACACACCAGGTCGACCACGGACCCGGTGATCACCGGGGCCCGGACCGCGATGCCGTTCAGCTTGCCGTCGAGCTCGGGCAGGACCAGGCCGATCGCCTTGGCCGCGCCGGTGGTGGTCGGGATCAGGTTGACCGCGGCGGCGCGGGCGCGCCGCGGGTCCTTGTGCGGCATGTCCTGGAGGCGCTGGTCCGCCGTGTAGGCGTGGATCGTCGTCATCAGCCCTCGCTCGATCCCGGCCGTCTCGTGCAGGACCTTGGCAACCGGCGCCAGGCAGTTGGTGGTGCAGGAGGCGTTGGAGATGATGTGGTGCTGCTCGGGGTCGTAGGCGGAGTCGAAGTTGACGCCAAGCGCGACCGTGACGTCGGGATCGGTGGCCGGAGCCGAGATGATCACCTTCTTCGCGCCCGCCTCCAGGTGCTTGGCGGCGTCCTCCCGCTTGGTGAAGAGCCCGGTGGACTCGATCACCACCTCGACGCCGAGATCGCCCCAGGGCAGGGCGGCGGGGTCCTTCTCGGAGAGCACCTTGATCTCGTTGCCGTCGACCTTGATCGCGTCGCCGCTCACCTCGACCTCACCCGGAAAGCGCCCCAGGACCGAGTCGTACTTGAGCAGGTGGGCGATCGTCTCGGAGTCGATCAGGTCGTTGACCGCGACGAACTCGAGGTCGGACCCGGCCGCGTGGGCGGCGCGGAAGAGGTTCCGCCCGATGCGCCCGAAGCCGTTGATGGCGACCTTTACTGCCATGACCGTCCTCCTCTAGCTCGAATCAGATGCGGCTATCCAGCAACCTAGCGCCTGCCGCTCACGAGCGAGCGCCTCGCTACGGGGCCACGATGATCTCGACCACGTAGCCGTCGGGGTCACGCAGGCGAGCCGCATAGGTCCCGGGACCCATTGCCGGGGAGCTGCCGGGCGCGTCGACCACCTCGCCACCGCTCTCGGCGCCCGATTCGAACGAGGCCTTGACCGCCGGGATGCTCTTCGCGGCCAGCGAGATCAGCCCGAACGTGCCGCCAGGCGCCGCGCTCTGGGTGACGTAGAGCTGCGGCTTGTTGAGGCCCCAGCCGACCGTCTCGGAGCTGTCCTCCTGGCGGCGCCAGCCGAGCGGCGCCACCACGGCGTCGTAGAAGGCGGCACTCCGACTCAGGTCGGAGACGTTCAGACTCGCGTAGTGGAGCATCAGATCAGTCGCATGTCGATGGGAGGTCCCTGGCGCCGCCGCCCGAAACCCTAGACGACCGCGCCGACTGGCCGGCCTGACGTCCTCCCGCTTGATGGATGCCCGTCAGCGCCGCGGCTCCCAGCGGAAGTAGCGCAGCGCGATCGCCAGCCCGAGGACCCCCCAGGCGAGCACAACCGCCAGGTCCCCCAACTCGAAGCCGGCCCC
>JBOGZI010000132.1:0-13832 GCA_050697275.1 Solirubrobacterales bacterium
GGCACGAGGCTGGGGGGCACCGACCCGGGTCAGCACCGGCTCTCGGCGGCGTTGATGCGGTGCTCCGTCGGGGGCAGCCCCGGTCTCGGCAGCTATCTGATCAGGCGCGGATGAGCCCCCGGACCGACGGCGACGGGCGGATCTCCGCAGTGATCTCCGACTTCGGCGGGGTGCTGACGACCCCGCTGATCCAGTCCTTCGCCGCGGTCCAGGACCGGACCGGCGTCCCGTTCGAGGAGCTCGGCCAGGCGATGGCCCGGATCGAGCGCGACGAGGGGAAGCACCCGCTATACGAGCTGGAGAAGGGCCGCGTCACCGAGGCGGACTTCCTCGCCAAGCTCGGCGACTACCTGGAGCCCGAGCTCGGTCACCGGCCCGAGCTGCATCGCTTCCGGGAGATCTACTTCGATGCACTGCACCCGAACGAACCGATGATCGAGCTGATGCGCGAGGCGAAGGCGAGCGGTCGCCGCATGGCGCTGCTCACCAACAACGTGCGGGAGTGGGAGCCGATCTGGCGGGCGATGCTGCCGGTCGACGAGATCTTCGAGCTGGTCGTCGACTCGGGGTTCGTCGGGATGCGCAAGCCGGAGCGCGAGATCTACCGACTCACCCTGGAGCGGCTGGGCGGCGTCGCCGCGGAGGAATGTCTGTTCATCGACGACGCCGACGTCAACTGCGCCGCGGCGGCCGAGCTCGGGATGGCCACCGTGCAGTACCAGCACAACCAGCAGGCGATCGTCGAGATCCGGAAGACGCTGAAGCTGCCCTCTTGACATGTGACTAAATAGTCACCTATACTGCCGCGTCATGGACGAGGTCTTCAAGGCGCTTGCCGACCCGACCAGGCGCGGCCTGCTCGACGAGCTGTTCGAGCAGGACGGGCAGACCCTGAGCGAGCTCGAGGGCCGTCTGCCGATGACGCGCTTCGGCGTGATGAAGCATCTGAAGGTGCTCGAGGAGGCCAACCTGGTCGCCACGAGGCGAAGCGGTCGCGAGAAGCACCACTTCCTGAATTCCGTCCCGATCCGGCTCATCCACGAACGCTGGGTGAGCAAGTACGCCGAGCCCTGGGCCGCGACGCTCACCGGGCTGAAGCGAGAACTCGAGGAGGAAGCATGAAGGCAGTGCCAGAGGGCGGGCTCGTGCTGGAGCCCACCGACACCACCGCGGTATTCGAGATCTACATCAAGACGGACCCCGAGCGCCTCTGGGAGGCGATCACCGACCCGGAGATGCGGGCGAAGTACAGCTTCGGGGTGGGCACCACCTCGGAGTGGACGCCCGGCTCCGGGTACAAGTCAGCGGTCCCCGGCGTGATCGACATCGCCGAGGGCGAGAACCTGGAGGTCGATCCTCCCCGGAGGCTGGTCCAGAGCTTCACGGCTCTCTGGAGCGACGAGGTGAAGGCCGCCGGGGCCTCGCGGGTCACCTGGGAGATCGAGCCGGTCGGAGACGACTCCTGCCGGCTGACCGTCATCCACGACCAGCTCCCCGAGCGGGCCAACCCCGAGCTCTACGGCGGCTGGCCGATGATCCTCTCCGGCCTCAAGACGCTGCTCGAGACCGGCGAGACGCTGACCACCCCGGCGTCGCTGCGCTACTCGGGCGCTTCCGCCGGCTGACGGGCGCGAAGCACCGCAGCGGCGATTAGGCGGCTGGCAGCCGCCTAATTGTCGCTGCCCGCCCGATCCCAGATATAGAGCTCGGTCGCCTCGCGGGCGAGCTCCATCAGCCGGACCGGGGAGATCCACTCGAGCACCAGGTCCAGGGCCCGCTCCTCGCTGATCCCTTCCTCGAAGGCCTCCTCGCCGCGGAAGCCGGCGGCGAGCTTGAGCGCCTCGCGCCGGTGCTCACCGAGCGAATCGAAGGCGCCCATCAGGAAGTCGCGGTTGGGGACCGGCTGGCCGACCTCCATCGAGCCGTGCCAGGCGGCGAGCATCGAGATGTCGTGCTCGTCGAGCTCGGCGATCGCCTTGGCGTAGTGATCGTCCAGCTCGGAGTCGGGGATCTCGTCCACCCAGGCGCGCACCGCCTCCCCGAGCAGCTGGCGGCGGGCCTCGCGGCCGACGGAATCCGCGATCGCGCGGATCGCGTCGGCGGGATCTACGAAGCAAAGTGTCATGTCAGTTCTGGACTCCCTCTCGGACTGTCTCTGAGTGATGCGCGGCAAAGATAGAGTCGCCCCCCGACGGCAAAACGGACTCCGAGGTTTCCGCGCGTTATGCGCGGAGCCAAGCCATTTACCCGGGCCGGGGCCCGGCCTATGCTGGCGAGCATGTCCCTGTCCCTGATCGCGGGCCCTCCGAACTCCGGCCGAACCGGGGCGATCCTGGAGGGATTCCGGGCGGCGGCCGCGCACGACCCGGTCCTGGTCGTCCCGACGGTGGACGACGTCGAGCGCTTCGAGAGGGAGCTGACCGGCGAGGGCCGGCCGGTGACCGGGGCCACGGTCTGCACCTTCGACCGCCTCTTCGGGCTGGTCTCCCGGGCCACCGACGCCCCGGCGGGGCCGGCGCTGAGCCCGACGCAGCGCAGGCGCATCGCGCAGGAGGCCACCTCCCGCACGGAGCTGCGCCTGCTCGCCGCCTCGTCGCGGCGACCCGGCTTTCCCGCCGCGCTCGACGAGCTGATCTCCGAGCTGCAGGCGGCCGCGATCGACCCCGACACGTTCGGCTCCCGGGCCGCCGAGGCCGGGCCGTACGAGCGCGAGATCGCGGCGCTCTATCGCCGCTATCGCGAGGTCCGGGACGAGCTCGGGCACCATGACGATCACTCGCTGGCCGTCGCCGCCACCTCCGCCCTGCGGGCGCAGCCGGACGCGTGGGCCGGCCGCCCGGTCTTCCTCTACGGGTTCGACGACCTGACCGCGGAGCAGCTCGAGCTCGTCCGCACCCTCGCGGGATCGACCAGGGTGACGATCGCGCTCCCCTACGAGGACCGCGAGGTGCTGACCGCAGCCCGCGGAGCGCTCTTCGCCGAGCTTCGCGACACCGAGGGTGTGGAGATCGCCCAGTTGAAGTCCGAGCCGCGGTTCACCAGGAGCGCGACCCTGTTCGAGCTGGAGCGCCGCTTCGGCGAGCCCGCGTCCGGGGACGTGAAGGAGATCGACAACGACGGAGGGCTGGCGCTGCTCGCCTCCGCGGGGGAGCTGGCGGAGGCGGAGGCGGTCGGAGCCGAGGTCGCCCGGCTCCTGAGCGACGGCGTCCCCGCCGGGGAGATCGCGATCGTGCTGCGGGATCCCTCCGCGGCCGGCCCGCTCTACCGCCGCACGCTGACGCGGTTCGAGATCCCGGTCGCCGTCCAGGCGGATCTCGACGTGGCCAGGACGGTGACGGGCGCCGGCCTGCTGGCGCTTCTCCAGGCTGCGGTCGGGAGCGGCCGGGCGTCGGACCTGCTCGCCTACCTGCGCACACCCGGGATGGCCTCGCCGCGGCGCGTGGACTGGTTCGAGCGGCGGCTGCTCCGAGGACGGATGCGCACCACCGAGGAGGCGCTCGAGGCCTGGGAATCCAGAGGCCAGGGGAACGGCGAGGGCAAGAAGGGGCTGGTCGCGATCGAGCGCCTGCGCGCCGCGGGCTCCGGCGCCGAGCTCCTGCGGGAGGCGGGGCGCCAGGCGCGCTGGATCGCCGAGTCGGCGGTCCGCCGTCAGGCCGCCGTGGCCGGTGCCGACCGCGCGCTCGAGCTGCGCGCCGGAGCGGAGATCGAGAGCGCGCTGGAGGAGCTGGCGGAGCTGGACCTCCCCCACTCCCATGCCGAGCTGCTCGAAGCCGTGGCGGCGCTGCGGGTGCCGATGTGGCGCGGCCCGACGGAGGGCAGGGTCCGCGTGATCAGCCCCTACCGGGCCCGCGCGCGCCGGGTCGGCTACATGTTCGTCGCCTCACTCCAGGACGGTGACTTCCCGCGCCGGGACACCGGCGGGCCTCTGCTCTCCGACGAGGCGCGCGGCGACCTGGGGCTGCCTCCCCGCAAGAAGGCCGAGGTCGAGGACCGCTACCTGTTCTCGGTCTGCCTCTCCCGGCCGAAGGAGCGCCTCTGGCTCTCCTGGCGGAGCGCCGACGACGAGGGTGGAGCGGCGGCCCGGTCCCCCTTCGTGGATGAGGCGCGCGCGCTGCTCGCCCCGGCCCTGCCCCCGGACCTCGAGGAGCGTGACGATCTGCTCGCCGGCGAGGCGGCGGGGCGTGGCCTGGCCCAGTCGGTCTTCAGACCGGCGGCGGCGCCCAGCGAGCGCGAGCTCGCGCGCGCGGAGGCCGCCCTGAGCACGACCGGGCTGCCCGAGGAGCGTCTGCGCCCGGGACCGCTGAGGCTCGAGCCGGTCCTGGAGCGGATGCGCGGGATGAAGCTCTTCGGCCCCTCCACCCTCGAGAGGTACGCCGAGTGCCCCTACCGCTGGTTCGTCGATCACGAGTTGAAGCCGCAGCGGATCGGGCCCCAGGACGAGGCGCTCCACGCCGGCTCGGTCGCACACCAGGTCCTCGAGGCCCTCTATGAGGAGCCTCCCGGGGCGGAGCGGCGGCCGACCCCCGCGGTCCTCGGCCGCTGGATCGACCGCGCGGGGGAGCTGGTCGCGGAGCTCGGCCCGGAGCGGCTGCCGATGGAAATCCCCGACACCGCCGCCGCCCTGAGGCGGGTCGAAGGGCTGGTGATCGCCTTCCTCGTCGACGAGGCGCAACAGCCCACGCCGTTCGCGCCCGCCCATACCGAGGCGAGCTTCGGAGACGGCGACTCCGACGAGAGGCCGGAGCTGTCCCTCGCCGGCGGCGGCCTGCACGGACAGATCGATCGGATCGACCTCGGCCCCGCCGGGGAGGCGCTGGTCCAGGACTACAAGACGGGCGCCACCGTCGACGGCGGCAAGGGGATGCTGGAGCGCGGCAAACTCCAGCTGCAGCTCTACATGCTCGCGGCGCGCGAGCTCTGGGGCCTGGAGCTGGCCGGGGGCCTGTACCGGCCGCTCGGGGGAACCAGCAAGCGCGAGCCGAAGGGGCTGCTGCGGAAGTCGTCCGCCGAGGACCTCGCCGCCCTCGACCCCCGGCCGGGAGACCACCTGGACGACGAGCCCTTCGAGGAGGCGCTCTCGGACGCCAGGGCAAAGGCCGAGGAGATCATCGGCCGGGTTCAGCGCGGCGACATCGGCCGCCGGCCGATCGGCGGCAACTGCCCCGACTACTGCCACTACCAGCCCATCTGCCGACGCGAGCGGGGGCTGCCGGAGGAGGAGCCCCGCTCCGGCGAGGAGGACGAGGAGTGACCCGATCGCTGACGGATCAGCAGCGCGCCGCCGTCGCCAACCGGGACCGCGACGTCTTCCTGCGCGCGGGTGCCGGCACCGGCAAGACGAAGGTCCTGGTGGAGCGCTTCTGCGCGGCGGCGCTCGATCCCGAGATCGGGATTGAGCGGCTCCTCGCCTTCACCTTCACCGAGCGGGCCGCCGACCAGCTTCGCCGCCGGGTTCGCGAGGAGCTCGAACCCGAGATCGACACCGATCGGGCCTGGATCTCGACCATCCACGGCTTCTGCCGGCGGGTGCTGGCCTCCCACCCGGCCGCGGCGGGGATCGATCCCCGCTTCCGGGTGCTGGACGACCCCGAGGCCGACCGGCTCGCCGGCCGGGCCTTCGATGCCGCCCTCGAGCAGCTGGTCGCCGAGGGCGACGCCGATGCCCTCGAGTTCGCCGCCGCCAACCGCCGGCGCACTCTGCTGGAGATGGCCCGTGGGGCGTACGACGAGCTCCGCAGCCACGGGGACCCGGCGCCCAGGCTGCCCGCGCCGCCGCCGGTGGATGCCGGCGTTCGGATCGGAGAGCTGATCGAGGCGGCCAGCGAGGCCCACGACGAGTGCGCGGAGGCATCGGGAAAGGGCCTCGACAGCCGCCGGCGGATCGGCGCCGCCATGGAGCTCGACCCGGCCCTGCCGCCAAGCGCGGAGCTGATCGAGAAGCTGCGCGGGCTGGAGATCCGCTCAAGGGCCGGGGCGTTCCGCGGCCCGGCCTGCGAGCGCTACTCCCGGGCGCTGAAGCGGGCGCGGAGCGCCGTCGCCGCCCAGGTGCTCGCCCCGGCGTACGAGCAGCTGCGCGAGCTGGTCGCCGGCTTCGGCCGCCGCTACGAGGAGCTGAAGTCGGAGCGCTCCGCGCTCGACTTCGAGGACCTGCAGCTGAAGACGGTGGAGCTGCTGTCGAGCTCGGAGTGGCTGCGCGACCGCTACCGCGAGCAGTTCCGCCACCTGATGGTGGACGAGTTCCAGGACACCAATGCCCTGCAGCTGCGGCTGATCCGCGAGCTTCGCGGCCCGGAGACGCGGCTCTTCCTGGTAGGGGACGAGTTCCAGTCGATCTACGGCTTCAGGCACGCGGACATCGAGGTCTACCGCCGCGAGCATCGTCGCTTCGCGGAGGGGGAGGAGCCGAACGGGGAGGCGCTGCCGCTGACCGGGAACTTCAGGGCGGCTCCCGAGCTGGTCGCGGCCACGAACGCGATCGGAGAGGCGTTGCTGGGCGACTTCGAGCCACTGACCGCCGCGGTGAAGGAGCCCGCGCCGGGGAGCTCCGAGGCGCCGGTGGAGCTGCTGCTGACCGAGGATCGCAAGAAGGAGTGGGAGGCCGAGGAGACGAAGCTGCCCAGGCCACACGACGACCCCAGCTCGGGATCCAAGGTCGCGGAAGCCCGGCGGCTGGCCGCACGGCTACGCGAGCTGGTCGATCGGGACCCCGAGCTGTCGGCCGCCGACGTCGTCGTCCTCCTCCGCGCCTTCACCCACGTCTCCGCCTTCCAGCGCGCCCTCGGGGAGGCCGGCCTCGACCCATACGTGGTCGGCGGCAGGGGCTTCTGGTCGCAGCAGCAGATCGAGGACCTCCGCTGCCTGCTGGCGGTGATCGCGAACCCGCTCGACGACGAGGCGCTGTTCGGCGCTCTCGCCTCGCCGGCCTGCGCCGTGCTGCCCGACACGCTCTGGCTGCTGCGGAGGACCGGCGCCGAGCCCGGCGAGGACGGCCGGGACAGGCTCTTCCACGTCTGGCCGCTGCTCGGAGATCTCGCTGAGGGCCGCGAGCCGCACGTCGGCGACGCGGCGGCCGCCGCGCTGATCCCGGAAGACGAGCTGCGGCGGCTGCGCGAGTTCGTCGAGATCCTGCAGGGGCTTCGGGAGCTGGGCACCGAGGGCGGCCTGGAGACCCTGGTCGATCGCGTCGCCACCGCCTTCGACTACGACCTGGCGACGCTCGGCCGCGAGGACGGCACCGCCCGCTGGGCCAACGTGCGCAAGCTGCTGCGCCTGGCACGCGAGTTCGAGGCCCGCGAGGGGCCCGACCTGGGAGGCTTCCTCGAGTACCTCGACAACCGGGCCGCGAGCCGCGACCGGGAGGCCGAGGCAGCCTCCCGCGCCGAGGGACATGCGGGCGTCAGGGTGATGACGGTGCACGCCGCCAAGGGCCTCGAGTTCGAGGTGGTCGCCGTCGCCGACCTCGGGCGGAACCTGCAGCTCGGCTGGACGCCGCTGCGTGTCGCCCCCGGCGAGGCCCCCGATGGGGGCGAGGCCACCCGGGTCGGCGTTCAGCTCGGGCGCCTCGGCCGCCCGGGTGAACGGCTGCACGACTACGAGGAGCTGACCGAGCTGGCGACCGAACGCGAGGCCGAGGAGGAGCGCCGCCTCGCCTACGTCGCCGCGACCCGAGCCAGGCGACGGCTGCTGCTGAGCGGCACGTTCAACCCCAAGCTCAAGGAGGACAAGCTCGACCGTCAGCCGATCACCCAGCAGCTGATCCACGGCCTGCTCGGTGGGGACGCGGCCGAGCGGGAGGTCCGGGTCCCCGCCGCCGATGCTCCCGGGGCGCCCGACGGGCGGCTCGCGGTCGAAGTCTGCTCCCCGGGCCCGGGGGTCGGGGAGGCCCTGCTCGCCCCCCGCGAAGCGGAGCCGGAGCCAGCCGAGACGGAGGACGCCCCGCCGCCCCTCGGGCGGCCCGCCACCCCGCCGGCCCTGATCGGCGGGCTGTCGTACTCGGCGCTGAACGACTTCGAGCGCTGCGGCTACCGCTTCTACGTCGAGCGCGTGCTCGGGATCGGCGAGCCCGAGGGGATCGCCGTCGGCGACGGTTCGGCGCCCGAGGCGAAGCGGAGGTTCGGGCCCGGCGTCGCCGTCCACTCGCTGCTCGAGTGGAGCGCCCGCAACGGCTGGCGCGACCCGGGCTCCGAGCGGGCCGCGGCGACGCTCGGGGAGCAGGGCCTGGAGCCGAGCGCGGAGGAGATCGAGCGGTCGCTCGCCCTGGTCGGAGGCTGGCTCGGCTCCCCGCTGCGCGAAGAGCTGGCCGACGGCCGGGCAAGTGCCGAGGTCCCCTTCGTGCTCTCCGTCCGCGAGACGATGCTGCGGGGGTCGATCGACCTGCTGGTCGAGCGACCGGACGGGTCGGTGCTGGTCGTGGACTACAAGACCGACCGGCTCGACGGCGCCGACCCGCACCAGGCGGCCGGGCGGTACGGCGTCCAGCGCGACCTCTACGCGCTCGCCGCCGCCGGCCGCGGCGCCCCGGTCGAGACCGCCTACGTCTTCCTCGAACGGCCCGAGCTGCCCGTTCGGGAGAGGTTCGACGGCGACGCGCTGAGCGAGGCCCGGGCGCGAACCGAGGCGCTGCTCGACAGGCTCGCCGCGGGCCGCTTCCCGGTCACGGACGGGCCCCACCGGGCCCTCTGCCGGGATTGCCCGGCGCGCGAGCGCCTCTGCATCCACGGGGCCGAGCTCACCATGCGCGACTCACCCTTGCCACCCGCATCGATGATCGCGCCGGCGGAGGGCGAGCCCCAGTTGACGCTGCTGGAGGGCGGATGAGCTCGAGGTCGAAGCTCGGCCTGTTCGGCTACGGCTCCTTGGTCCTCCCCGAGAGCGCCTCGATGACGCTCGGTCGCGAGGTCGGCGAGGCGCGCCCCGCGAGGCTGCGGGAGTGGAAGCGCCGCTTCTCGCAGGCGCGCGACAACCTCACCTGCGAGAAGACCTTCGAGTGCGCTGGCGGGCGCCGCCCCGAGTGGATCCTCGGGCTCAACCTCGAGCGCGACGAGGACGAGGGCGGGCCGGTCAACGGGGTGGTGATCGAGTTGACCGACGCCGAGCTCGACCGGCTCGACATTCGCGAGATCCGCTACGACCGGGTGGACGTCACCGGGCTGGTCGAGGGCGAGGGCCTGCCCGAGCGGATCGTCACCTACAAGGCCAAGGACTTCCACTTCAGGCCCGACCCGCCCGAGGACGCGGTCATCCTCGCCACCTACGCTGCCGCGGTCGAGCGGGGATTCGGGCTGCTCGGCCCGGACGAGCTCGATCACTACCGGCGCACCACCCTCCCCCACCCCGTCGAGCTGGTCGAGGCCTCCCTGGTGATCGACCGGATCCCGGACGGCAACCCGCGGGCCTGGTGAGGGAGCGCCCAGTGGTGGAGGGATCGCCCACTAAGCCGGATGCCAGCGGCGGGCCCAGTCACGCAGGTCGCCGATCACCGGCTTCAGGGAGTCGCCCTTGCGGGTCAGCTCGTAGCTGACGTGGACGCGGGCCCCGGGCTGGACCTCGCGCTCGACGAGACCAGCCTTCTCGAGCTCCTTGAGGCGAGTGGAGAGCAGCCGGTCGGACATGCCGGGCACCGCGTCCTTCAGCTCCGCAAAGCGACGCGGCCCGTCGCCGAGCGCGTAGAGGATCGCCCCCGCCCAGCGGCGACCGATCAGCTCGACCGCGCCGTGGAAGTGGGGGCAGACTTGTTTCGGCTGCGCCGAACGGCCTGAGCCGGCCCGGGCGTCGCCTGGCTGCGATCTCACCTCAGCCTCAGCTTACCAATCGTAAGGGCTGGGGAACCGCGGGCCGCTAGTGCGTGCACGCCCCCGTGGTCACCTCGCCGCTCGCCTCGCCGAGCGCTTCCTCGACCACCTCGTTCGGGACGCCGTAGCCACCCTCCTGCCTGCCCCCGGTGGTGGAGGCGAAGACAGTGGTGAGGACGCGTCCCTTGCCATCCACCAGCGGGCCGCCGGAGTTGCCGCTGCGCACCTCGCCTCGCAGCGCGGTGAGCTCGCGCTGGATCGGACCGCGCCCATAGGAGTCCTCGCTGATCACCGTGTCGGTGGCGCCCACCCGGGCGGGGGTGACGGTGAGCGGTCCGTTCTCCGGGTACCCCAGCACCGCCCCGGAGGTGCCGCTGCGCACCTCCGGCGCGAGCGCCAGCTCCCTGCCGCCGATCCCGGACACCCGGAGAATCGCCAGGTCGTTGCTGGGGTCGTAGTGCACCGGGGTCGCGTCATGGCGCTCGTCCTCGTCGCCGAAGCTGACGGTGGTGTCCTCCTCCCCGGCTATCACATGGGCGTTGGTCACCACCAGCCCGTTGCGGACGATCCACCCCGACCCCTCGATGCCCAGGCCGCAGGCCGTGCCGAGCACCCTCACCACCCCGTCCTGGGCGGCCCTCACCTCCGGGTCCTGGGCGATCTTCGAGTCGGGCGGGCCGACGCTCGGATCCGGACCCCTGATGGCGCCGCCCGGGTCGATCCGGTTGAGCACGTTGAGCAGATCGCCGCTCGGCGGAAAGGCCTCGTTCAGGGCGCGGAGGATGGCCGAGCGCTGCACCGTGGTGCGCAGCTCGCTGGCGCCGGGGGTGTTGAGCGCGACGGCCCCGAACAGCCAGACGAGCGCGAGCCCGAGGACGAGCAGCAGCAGCCCCCCGCCGAGGGCCTCCGCCACCGCCACGGGTCGCCGGCGACCGGCGGGACCGAGAACCCGGCGGCGGGCGTGATGAGCGAGGCTCTCCACCGAGATCGCGACGATGCCGCCGATCAGCAGCGCTCCGGCAAGGGCCGTGGCGGGCGCGTACGGCGACTCCGAGCCGTCCGGAAGCAGTGCGGGGCCGAGCCGGCTGCCCAGGAAGGCGCCCACGGCGAAGCCCACCAGGCTGAGCGCGCTCACGATCAGTCCCTGCTGGTAGCCCCAGATTCCCATCATCAGGGCGAAGACGATGATCAGCCAGTCCAGGCCGGTCACGACCTCCTGAATACAACTACCTTTCCAGCGTGAACCGAGGCGAGCCAGGGAGCGGCACCCGTCGGCCACCTCCGGCGCTGGACGAGGAGACCAGGGCCCGCTTGGAGCGAAGGGCCCGGCGGCGCCCTCCGAAGCCCCTGACCGAGCGTCAACGCCGTTTGCGCCGCCGGGCCCTGCCGCTCGCCGTGCTCGCCTTCGCCGCCTTCGTGGTCGGCGCGGTGATGGCCGCGGGCTCAGCCGAGCAGGACATGGCGGAGCGCTTCGTGCATGCCTGGGCAGAGCAGAACTTCGCCGCGATGCACGCGGAGCTGAGCGACTCCGCAAAGCAGGCCAACCCGCTCGACCAGTTCACGGCCGCCTACCGGGAGGCGCAGACGGCCTCCACGGCCGCGGCGATCAACCCCGGGGACGCCAAGAACCCAGCCGAAGGGGTGGTGGAGGTCGAGGTCGGGATCCGCACCGAGCTGTTCGGCCAGGTGGACGGCTCGCTGCGCCTCCGCTTGGACGGGGAGCAGATCGCCTGGGCGCCCCACCTGACCTTCCCCGACCTCCAGGAGGGCGAGCGGGTCGGCCGACGGCTCAGCTTCGGCGACCGTGCCGCGATCCTCGCCAAGAAGGGAGTCCCACTGGCGCAGGGATCGGCCCGGAGCTCGCCGCTCGGAGGAGCCGCGATCGACGTCGCCGGGGAGGTGGGCACGCCCGATGCGGACCTGAGAGCGCGGCTCGAGAAGCTGGGCCAACCGGCCGGCCGGCGGACAGGGGTGAGCGGCCTCGAGCTCGCCTTCAACTCGCGCCTGCAGGGGAACCCGGGCGGGGAGCTGCTCGCGGTCCCCGAGGGCACCAGGCTCCCCAACGTTCCCCGCAACGTCGAGGGCCGGGCGCTCGCCACCACCGAGCAGTCCCCGGGCCAGCCGGTGCAGACGACGATTGACCCACGGCTGCAGGAGGTGACGGTGGACGCCCTCGGCGGCCGTGTCGGCGGGATCGTCGTGCTCGACGCCAGGTCCGGGGCGGTTCGGGCCCTCGCCGGTGCCGCCTACTCCTCGCCGCGACCTCCCGGCTCCACCTTCAAGGTGATCACGACGACCGCCGCGCTCGAGGACGACAAGGTGAAGCTGAGCGACACCTTCGAGGCGGTCGAGGAGATCAACCCGGCCCCCGAGCAGGGCGCCGCGATCATCGAGAATGCCCACGACGCGGCCTGCGGAGGCACCTTCATCGAGACGTTCGCCAAGTCGTGCAACACCGTCTTCGCGCCGCTCGGGGTGGACGTCGGCGAGAAGAAGCTGGTGAGGATGGCCGAGCGCTACGGCTTCAACCAGCCGGTCACGCTCTACGACGAGGAGGCGACCAAGCTGGTGCAGCCCGGGCAGATGGAGATTCCAAGGGACATCGGCACCGCCACCGACCTCGCCGCAAGCTCGATCGGCCAGGGCCGAGTGCTGGCGACCCCGCTGGGCATGGCCTCGATCGCGCAGACGGTGGCGGCGGGCGGCAAGCGCAGCCCGACCCCGATCGTCGCCGACCCGGAGCTGCGGGCCGAGCAGGAGCCGGTCACGGTGAGCTCGCCCGAGGTGGCCCGCACGCTCACTGGCCTGATGCGGGCGGTGGTCACCTCGGGCACCGGCACCCGGGCCGATCTCGGCCGGATCCAGGTGGCCGGCAAGACGGGGACCGCGGAGCTCGGTCCGAAGCCGAATCAGCCCCCGCCGAAGGTGAACCCCAGGACCGGGGAGCAGGAGGACCCCGAGCAGATCGTCGATGCCTGGTTCCTCGCCTTCGCGCCCGCCAACAGGCCCAGGCTGGCGATCGCCGTCTGGCTGGCCGACGCCGACGCCGACGGCGGCGAGGTTGCCGCCCCGCTCGCCGCCCAGGTGCTCGACGCGGGGCTCTAGCTAGGGCATCCCGAAAACGACGCCGACGATCGCGAGGCCGCTGCCCGTCGCGGCGACCAGGCCGCCCAGCGCCTCGAGGGGGATGCTGAGCGGGACTCCGATCAGGGCGAGAGCGGTCCCTCCCGCCAGCAGCGCCCACCAGTTGAGGCCCTCGGCGCCGGGCTCAGGAGCCGCCTGAGCGGTGAGGACTGTGGCCAGCGCCATCAGGCCGACGCCCGCGAACGCGACCCCCGTCCCCAGCAGGCCGACCAGGATCAGCGCGGCCCCGATGCCGCCGATCGCGAGCAGGGCCTGCAGGTTCGCCTTCTTCACCTAGATGTCGAGCTCGATCTGGCCCTCGACCTCGCCCCCCTCGGTGAACTCCAACTCGAGCGGCCGGTTCTCGCCGACGTCGTCGTCCACCAGGAAGAGCACGATCGAGCCCTGTGTCGGCCCGCTCTGCGCGGCGGTGTCCTCCAGCGGCAGCTCCTCGTGCGGGCCCAGGGTCCCTCCCAAATCGAGGGCGAAGACGGTGTCGCTGGGAAGCGGGTGGTAGACCCGCCCTGTCGTGTCGATCACCTCGACCTCGTCGGCGGTGGGAAGCTGCACCTGCTCGTCGCCCTCGTTCTCGATCTCCACGAAAACCGCCAGATAGTCCTTGCCCGCGGGTGGCGGCACCTGCTGGCCCTCCAGGTACTCCCTGTCCTCGCGGTCGTTCGGGTTGAGCAGGCGGGTGAGCTGGACGTTGATCGCGAGCTCGCCGAGCTCGAGCGGCTCACCCTCGACCACCTCGCTGGTCTCCTCCTCCCCGCACCCCGTCGCGGCCAGCCCGAGCGCGGCGAAGAGCGCCAAGACCAGGGCTCCCTTTCGGCCGTGGCTCATGAGGCGGGCAGTCTATCCCCAGCCGTCCGGGGCGCCTCAGTGGCTGGCGGCGGGCAGCCGGTCGGCCCCGGCGAC
>JBOGZI010000133.1:0-3262 GCA_050697275.1 Solirubrobacterales bacterium
GTGCTTCTGACCACCGCGGGCATGCAGCCCTTCAAGCGCGCCTTTCTCGGCCAGGAGGAGCCTCTCGCGCCCAGGGTCGCCGACGTGCAGCGCTGCTTCCGAACCACAGACATCGAGCAGGTCGGGAACACCGCGCGGCACCTCACCTTTTTCGAGATGCTCGGCAACTGGAGCTTCGGCGACTACTTCAAGGAGGAGTCGATTCCCTGGGGCTGGGAGCTCTCCACGGAGGGCTTCGGCTTCGACCCCGAGCGGATCTGGGTGACCGTGTTCGAGGGCGACGAGGAGCTGGGCTTGGGGCCCGACACCGAGGCGATCGAGATCTGGAAGCGGGCCGGGGTGCCCGAGGAGCGCATCGTGCCGCTGCCACGCTCCGAGAACTTCTGGCAGGCGGGGCCGGCCGGCCCCTGCGGTCCCTGCTCGGAGATGTACTACGACCGCGGCGAGGACTTCGGCTCCGCCGACGACCTGCCCGGGGGCGACAACGATCGCTTCGTCGAGTACTGGAACCACGTCTTCATGACCTATGACCTCGGCGAGGACGGCTCGCTGACCGAGCTGCCGATGAAGAACATCGATACCGGCATGGGCGTCGAGCGGATGGCGGCGATCCTCCAGGACGTCCCCTCGGTGTTCGAGACCGACACGCTGCGTCCGCTGGTCGAGCTGGCAGAGGAGCTCTCCGGGCGCTCCTACGCCGACCGCGGGGCCACCACCCGCGCGATGCGCATCCTCGCCGACCACTCCCGCGGTACGGCGGCGCTGATCGCGGAAGGGGTCGTCCCCTCCAACGAGGACCGCGGCTACGTGCTGCGGCGGATCATGCGCCGCGCGATCCAGCAGGGTCGCTCGATCGGGCTCGAGGCCCCGTTCATGGACCGCTTCGCCGACCTCGCCCTCGAGCTGCTCGCTCCGGCCTATCCGGAGCTGGCGGCCGAGCGGGAGACGGTCCGGCGATGGGTCCGCGACGAGGAGGAGAGCTTCGGGCGGACCCTGGACCGCGGCACCGAGATGCTCGCCGAGCTGATCGAGCGCGCCAAGCGGGACGAGACCTCCTGGGTGGAGGCCGAGGACGCCTTCCGGCTGCACGACACCTACGGCTTCCCCTATGACCTGACCAAGGAGCTGCTCGCCGCGGAGGGCCTCTCGGTGGATGACCAGGGCTTCCAGGAGCTGATGGAGGAGCAGCGGGAGCGGGCGCGGATGGGAACCGCCACTGCGCACGGCTCCGAGGACCGCCACGGGGCGGTGCTCGCCTTCGCCAAGGGCGCGCCGCCCAGCCGCTTCGTCGGCTACGAGAAGCTGCGGGCCCAGACCAGCCTGCTGGCGGGCGAGCGCGCCGACGGCTCCTACCTGGCCAAGCTGGAGGAGAGCCCCTTCTACGCGGAGGGCGGCGGCCAGGTTGCCGACTCCGGCGTGGTTCGCTCCGACGGCAGGGAGGTGCCGGTGCTCGACGTCTACCGGGTCGGCGAGGACCAGGCCCTGCTGCTGGACGAGGAGATCGAGCCCGGCGCCCGGGTCGAAGCGGAGGTGGACCACCTGGCCCGGCACGCGACGATGCGAAACCACAGCGCGACCCACCTGCTGCACGCGGCTCTCCGGGAACGGCTCGGGACGCACGTGCGCCAGGCGGGCTCGGCCGTGCGGCCGGACAAGCTGCGCTTCGACTTCACCCACGGCGCTCCCCTGTCCGCCGAGGATTGCGGAGCGATCGAGCACCAGGTCAACGAGTGGATCAAGCAGAGTCGGCCGGTGCGCGCCCTGCACATGTCCCGGTCCGAAGCGGAGAGCCTCGGGGCGATGGCGCTGTTCGGCGAGAAGTACGGCGACTGGGTGCGGGTGGTCGAGGTCGAGGGCGTCTCACGCGAGCTCTGCGGGGGTACCCACGTCGCGAACACGGCGGAGCTCGGCATCTTCACGACCACCTCGGAGGGCTCGAGCGCCGCCAACGTCCGCCGGATCGAGGCGCTCACCGGCCCGGCCGCGATCGACTGGTTCCGGGAGCGCTCGAAGGCGCTGCAGGAGGTCGGCAGGCTGCTCGGGGCCGACCAGGACCCCGTGGCGGGCGCGCGCCGGGCGAAGGAGCGGATCTCCGAGCTCGAGCGGCAGGCGAGCAGCGCTGGCACGGAGGATCTCGCCGCGCACGCCGAGGAGATCTCGTCGGCCGCCGAGGTGATCGACGGGATCAGCGTCGTCGTCAGCAGCGGAGGCGGGGCGGACCAGCGCGCGCTGCTCGACCTCGCCGATCGGATCAAGTCGCGAGCCGGCGACGCCGCGGTGGTGCTCGGCGGCGCCGCCGACGGCAAGGTCGCCCTGGTCGCCAGCTTCAGCGAGGCCGCGGTGACGCGGGGGCTCTCCGCCGCCGAGGTCGTCCGGGAGGCCGCCCAGGTTGTCGGCGGCGGTGGCGGCGGACGGGAGAACGTCGCCCAGGCCGGTGGTCGCGACCCGTCGAAGCTCGACGAGGCCCTCGACACCGCGCGAGCGGCGATAACGCGCACGCTGTCGGAGCCCAGTTAGCCTGTTGGTGGTGCTCGCGCTCGATTATGGGACCGCACGCTGCGGCTGCGCGATCTCCGACCCCACCGGGACGTTGGTCCGGCCGCTGGCCGCGGTCGAGCCCCCCGAGCCGGGCCGGGTCGCCGAGCTGGCCGCCGAGCACGGCGCGGAGCGCGTCGTGGTTGGCTTGCCGATCTCGCTGGACGGGCAGGAGGGAGCCCAAGCTCGTCTCAGCCGCGAGTTCGCGGACGAGCTGGGGGACCTGATCGACGTGCCCGTTGAGACCTACGACGAGCGCCTGACGACGAGGATGGCGCAGCGAAGCGCCCGTGAGGGGGCGAAGGCCGACCCTGACTCCCTCGCCGCGGCCCACCTGCTCGAGTCCTATCTGGCCGCCGGCCGAGGAGGCCAAGCCACCGGGAGTGAAGCCGGGGAGGTGCCGCCCGATGCCTGATCGCCCTGATCGCGGGGACGAGTGGTTCGCCGACACCGAGGGCAATCTGAGCTCCCCGGACGACCCGCTCAGGCCGGCCACGGACGAGTTCGGCCGGGAGGATCCCGCCGCGCTCGAGCGGGAGCGCCGCCGGCGTGAGCGCGAGGAGCGCCGGCGCGGCAAGCGCAAGGCGAGGTCCGACGGATCGCGATCGACCGGGGGATTCGGCCGCCTGCTCGGTCGCAGGTCGAAGCCGGCCGCTCCCCCTCCGGAGGAGGAGGTCCCCGGCGCCGAGCCGACCGCGGAGCGTCCGGCCCCCCGCCGCCGCGCCCG
>JBOGZI010000134.1:0-5232 GCA_050697275.1 Solirubrobacterales bacterium
GCACTGGGCTGGCGCTGGCGATGACCGTCGCCGCGGCGCTGATGGCGGTTCCCGGCGGCGTCGCGGGCGGCGGCGAGCTGCTCGATCCCGGCACCGCCGCGGTCGGTGCCGCGGTGGCGCTGCTCAGCTCGGCGATCCCCTACTCGCTCGAGCTGGAGGCGCTGCGGCGGCTCGCGGTCGGGACCTTCGGGGTGTTGATGAGCCTCGAGCCGGCGGTGGCGGCGCTGGTCGGCCTGGTCGCGCTGGAGCAGGGGCTGGCGGTCGTCGAGCTGGCCGGGATCGCGCTTGTGATCGCCGCCAGCGCGGGAGCCCTGCGCGAGTCCAGCGCGCCGGCGCCTCAGGAGGCCTGAGCCTCGCGTCCCTAGGCGACCCTGCGCAGCCTCGCCTGGCGCAGCCGGGCCAGCATGCGCCGGCCCCGGGTCGCGGCCTCGATCTGACCCTGGACCGTGTCCGGGGCGAGCAACGACGGCATGTGGCGCTCGATCTGAGCCTGGAGGCAGGCCCTACAGGAGCACTCGGGGACGGACAAGCCGGTGTGGGAACAGACGGTCATGCCAAATTCCCTACTGCCAAGCACGCTGAACGTAACCCCGAAGACGGTCGGAATTACTCGTCCGATCCCGAAAACTGGGTGTTCACGCGCTGCCCCGCCGCGGCTGCCAAGATCAGCCGGCATGGAGGCCAAGGGACCCGACGCCCGCGCCAGCTCCCCCGCCGATGCAGTCGCCGGCGCGAAGGTGCACGCCCCGACCCGCGGCAACCGCAGGCTGGAGACCTTCCTGGAGGCGGTCAACGCCGACGAGAAGGTGCGCGCCTGGTGGTACATGGCCCAGGTCACCTCGGAGCGGCTCGGGATGTCGGACCACTCCTGGGTCCACGTCCAGATCGTGCTCAACATCGCGCTGCGGCTGCTGCGGCTGCTGGTCAAGAGCGGGGTGGAGCCGGCGATGGTCAGCGACCACCAGATGAAGGACCGCGATGCGGAGCTGGTGGTCGCCGGCGGCGCCCTCTTCCACGACGTCGGCATGTCGATCCACCGCGCCGATCACGAGGCCTACAGCCTGTTCATGGTGCAGGAGCGGCTCGACGGTCTGCTCGCCGAGTGCTACGAGGAACCCGAGCGCACCATCGTCGTCGCCGAGATCATGCACGCGATCATCGGCCACCGCCGCCGCGGTGAGCCCTACACGGTCGAGGCGGGCGTGGTCCGGGTGGCGGACGCGCTCGACATGGCGCAGGGGCGCTCGCGGATCCCGTTCGAGGGAGGCCAGTACGGGATCCACGCCCTCTCGGCGGCCGCGATCGACGAGGTGCGGATCGAGGCGGGGGACGAGCGCCCGATCAAGGTCGAGATCGAGATGAACAACTCCGCCGGCATCTTCCAGGTGGACGAGCTGCTCTCCACCAAGCTCCGCGGCACCCCCCTCGAGGGCCACGTCGAGGTGATCGCCCAGGTGAAGGGCGAGACCGAGAAGCGCCTGCTCCCCTCCTTCCGGCTCTAGCTACCCAGTACTTCCCTTGTTCGCCCGGGGGCGGGCTCCGATAATCCGGCGCCCCCATGGCGCGGCAGGGACGCCGCGCGCCGCCCTGATAGGGGGAGGGGCACGCCCAGCGCCGCCTGGAACGGCGCGGGCCCTACCGAGCAGTTGGTAGGTTGCGGCGCCGATGGGGAAGCGGATGTGGAGGACTGCGCTGGCCGGGCTGGTGCTCGCCTGCCTCGGCGCGCAGCCGGCGCTCGCAGCGGAGCAGGTCGAGATCGAGGTCCTCTCCAACCGGGCCGATCTGATCTCGGCCGGGGACGCGCTGGTCGAGGTGAAGCTGCCGGACGGGACCGACCCGAGCGCCGTCAACGTCAGCGTCGGCGAGCGCGACGTCAGCGACGCCTTCGCGCTGCGTGAGAACGACCGCTTCCTCGGCCTGGTCACCGACCTCGCCCTCGGCGAGAACGTCCTCGAGGCGGAGCTCCCCGACGGCTCCGGCGCCAGGATCACCGTCACCAACCATCCCAACGGCGGGCCGGTCTTCTCGGGTCCTCAGGTCCAGCCGTGGGTCTGCCAGTCCACCGCGGTGGACGAGCAGTGCAACCAGGACCCGACCTACAGCTTCGAGTACAAGTCCTCGACGACCGGCCAGCTGCAGCCGTACGACCCGGACGACCCGCCCTCCGATGTCGCGAGCACCACGACCGATCAGGGGATGACGGTTCCCTTCATCATCAGGACCGAGACCGGCTACCAGGACCGTGACCAGTACAAGATTGCCGTCCTCTTCGACCCCGCCAAGCCATGGGAGGCGTGGTCACCTCAGCAGCAGTGGAACCACAAGCTGCTGATCACCCACGGGGCGAGCTGTGGGATCGAGCGCCACGCCGGCGAGGCGCCGAGCGTCACCGGCGACACCGTCGCCGGGGGCTCTCCGACCGAGGCGCTCGGCCGCGGCTTCGCGGTGATGTCCACGGCGCTCAACAACGCCGGGCACAACTGCAACATCATCACCCAGGCCGAGTCGATGGTGATGGCGAAGGAGCGGCTGGTCGAGCAGTACGGCGAGCTCCGCTACACGATCGGCACCGGCTGCTCCGGGGGCTCACTCACCCAGCAGCAGGTCGCCAACGCCTATCCGGGCATCTACCAGGGCATCCTGCCGCAGTGCAGCTTCCCTGACGCCTGGTCCACCGGCCAGCAGCTGGTCGACTATCACCAGATCCGCGCCTACGTGGAGGACCCGAGCAAGTGGGGCCCGGGCGTCGCCTGGACCCCGCTGCAGATCGCCGCGATCGAGGGCCATCCCAACCACGTCAACTCGATCGTCTTCGACCAGATCTACTGGACCGACCTCGGCGTCCCGGATGACGGCTGCGACAGCGTTCCCGCCGAGGACACCTACAACGCCCAGACGAACCCCGGCGGCGTCCGCTGCACCCTGGCCGACTACATGATCAACGTCTTCGGCCCCAGGCCAGAGAGCGACTGGGGCCCCCAGGAGCAGGCCCTGGGCCGCGGCTTCGCCGGGCTCCCGCTCGACAACGTCGGCGTCCAGTACGGATTGGACTCGCTCCAGAAGGGGCTGATCACCCCCGCCCAGTTCGTCGACCTGAACGCGAAGATCGGCGGCGAAACGATCGACGTCGTTCCGACGGCGGAGCGCTTCCCGGCCACCCAGCCGGCGCTCGAGAACGCCTACCGCAGCGGCGCCGTCAACACCGCCAACAACCTCGACCAGGTCGCGATCATCGACCTGCGCGGGCCCGACCCGGGCGCCTTCCACGACGCCTACCGCTCCTGGGCGATCCGCTCGCGGCTCGAGCGCGAGCACGGGACGTTCGCCAACCAGGTGATCTGGGTCGGCCAGGTCCCGCTGATCGGCGATCCCGACTACACCACCGAGGGCCTGCTTGCCATGGACCGCTGGCTCTCGGCCGTCGAGGCCGACCAGAGCGAGGCCCCGCTGGCCGAGAAGATCATCGCCAACCGGCCGGCCGACGTCCAGGACCGCTGCTCGCAGATCGACGGGCTGGAGCAGGTGACGATCCCGGGGATCGGCACGGTCTGCGAGCACGAGCAGCTCCAGACGCGCTACGGCACCCCGCGAACCGTCGCCGGCGAGCCGATCTCGACCGACCAGAACAAGTGCACGCTGAAGCCCCTGCGCCGCTCCGACTACTACCCGCTCGAGTTCACCGACGAGCAGTGGGCGGAGCTCGAGACCGCGTTCCCGTCCGGAGTCTGCGACTGGAGCGAGCCGGGCGTCTCCCAGCAGGGCGCGATCCCCTGGCAGACCTACCAGGACTCCTCCGGCGCCGTGATCTACGGCGGCCGGCCGCTTGGCCCGGCGCCGACGTCGGAATCCTTCTCGGCGCCCACAACGACGAAGAAGCCGAAGAAGCCGAAGAAGCGGTAGGAGACGTCAGGCGCCGGCGGGGGCGGGGCGCCGGTCGCTAGGGCTGCCGGGGGTCGATCCGGATCAGCTTGCCGAGCAGGGAGCCCAGGTCCTGGGCGGTGCCGAGCGGGTTGCCCGCTCCGCCTCCGTCGCCGAGGGCCGCGTAGAGCATCCCATCGGGGCCGAACTGGAGCTGGCCGCCGTTGTGATTGGCGAACTGGCGGTGCTCCTGGGTCAGCACCAGGCGCCGGCTCGCCGGGTCGGCGACGTTCGGGTCGGTGGCCGAGCGGCGGAACTCCTCGATCCTGATGTCACCGGTCGGGTCGGTGAAGTAGACGTAGAGGAGGCCGCTGGTGGCGTAGTCGGGTGCGAACGCGATCGAGAGGAGCCCGCGCTCTCCGGCCGGGCCGTTGCTCTCGACCTCGCCCGAGAGGTCGAGGAAGGTGGTGGGCGGGCCGAGGCCGGGGACGAGCTGGATGGTGCCGTCCTTCTCGACCACATAGAGGCGGTCGGCGTCGTCCGGCTCCGAGGTGACGTAGACCGGGGTGCTGAACACCCCGATCGGCGCGAGCAGGGCCTCGATCGGCCCGACCCCGCCGATCAGGCGGAACACCGGCCCGCCGAGCGAGGCGGCGTAGACGCGGCCGGCGGCATCCTCGCCGAAGGAGGAGATCGCCGGGACGGTCAGGTTGAGGGCGCGGTCGCCGGTCGCGCCGCCCGCCGCCAGCTCCGCGGCGCGCAGCTCACCGGTGCAGAAGTCGCCGTAGACGTAGCTGCCCGCGAGCGGGTGGGAGGGCTCGCGGACGACGTATCCCCCGGTGATCGAGCAGCGCGTCTGGTCGTTCGCCGAGGAGTACTCGAGCACGGGCGGCACGTGGCCGGGGGCCTCGCAGCCGGCGGGGGCGCCCTCATAGGGCTGGCTTCCCTCGAAGCAGTTCCAGCCGTAGTTGGCGCCCGCGCCCGTCCCGGCCGCGGCGAAGTCGACCTCCTCGACCGCGTTCTGGCCGACGTCGGCGATATTGAGGTCGCCGCTGGCGCGGTCGAAGGAGAAGCGCCACGGGTTGCGCAGCCCGTAGGCCCAGATCTCCTCGCGCGCGCCGGCCTGTCCGACGAACGGGTTATCCGCCGGCACGGAGTAGGAAACGCCGGCCTGGGCGCCGGCGCCGGCGGCGGTGGCGGCGCAGATCAGTGCCACCCCCAAGATCGCGGTCAGGGTCCCCCTGGGTCGCACGGCCGGGCAGCCTACCGAAAGCTCAGTAGTGGCGGGGCCACACTTGCGTGCGGGGTCCCGGTGGTCCGGCGGCCGGCGGGGGAGGCTCAGACACCGGCGCCGGCGCCGCCGCGGCCCTCGCC
>JBOGZI010000135.1:0-15455 GCA_050697275.1 Solirubrobacterales bacterium
GCCGAGGTCTCCGAGCCCTAACCGCCGCCTGAGGAGCTGCCCGACCCCCCCTCGCTCGCCTCGACGCTGCGACGCCGCTGGCGCCGCCGCCGCAGGCTCCGCAGCGCCGACTGAGCCAGCGCCGTCCCCAGCTTGAGCGCGATCCCGGCATAGACGGCGGCGTTGATGAGCGGCGAGCGCCGCGCCGCGTAGTGGCGGCGGTAGAAGCGGTACATGCCCCGGTGGAAGGCCCAGTTGAGCCTTGGCGAGCGCTCGCCGCCGGTGGTTCCGGCCTTGACGTGGACGACCTCGGCGGCCGGCTCGTACCAGGTCGGCCGGCCCGCTCGCGCGAGCCGGTAGGAGAGATCCAGGTCCTCCATGTACATCCAGTAGCCCTCGTCGAAGCCGCCGATCCGCTCGAAGGCCCCCCGGCGCATCAGCATGAAGGCTCCGTTGACGGCGTCGACGGGGCCCGACTCGACCTCGGGCGCCCGGTAGGCGGCGAGCCGGCCGGTGGCGCCGGGGCGCCGGCCGATCCCGGTGAAGTGCCCGAGCGCGCTCAGCGGCGTCGGGAAGGAGCGCTTCGCGGCGTGGTCGAGGGTGCCGTCCTCGCGCACGAGCCGGGGACCGACGACGGCGACCTCGGGGTGGGATTCGATCGCCTCGAGCACCGTCTCCAGCGCCCCGGCGGTGACCCGCGTGTCGGGGTTGAGCGCCAGCAGATAGGGCGCCTCCCCCAGACGGGCGCCGAGGTTGGTGGCCGCCGCGAACCCCAGGTTCTGATCGGCCGCGTGCAGCGCCACCTCGGGGTACTCGGCCGCGACCATCTCCGCCGTTCCGTCGCCCGAGGCGTTGTCGACCACGATCACCTTCATCGGCCGCTCCGGCGGATGGGCGCGCAGCGAATCGAGGCAGTCCCGCAGCAGCTCGCGGCTGCGGTAGGAGACGATCACCACGTCGAGGCTCGCGGTCTTCACGGGCTCCTGACGCGCGCCCGAGGTGCTCAGAGCTCCTCGGCGATACGGGGGGACTCGCGGTTGAACACCCAGACGGCGGCGACGCAGACCGCGAGGTAGGCCGCTGCGGAGACCGCGAGCAGCCATCCGGACCCGCTTGTCGCTCCAATGGCTCCGGGAGCATCGGGGTCGATGATCCACTTCTGGGCCTGCTCGAAGATCGGGGTGAGGGGGTTGAGGTGGAGGATGTCCCGGAACCGCTCTGGCGCGACGCTGATCGGATAGAGCACCGGGGTCGCGTAAAAGAGGGCCGTCGCCATCACTCCCCAGATCGGGGCGACGTCGCGAAACCGCGGATAGAGCGCCGACAGCAGCATGGACACGGCGACCGTGATCACCAGCAGGGCGAGTACGAGCAGCGGGAGGAGGAGCCAAGTCCAGGCGGGATCTACGCCGTAGGCGAGGATGAAGATGAACACGGCGATCAGGTTCAAGCCGAAGTTGAGCACGTTGGTCAGGACCACACTGAGCGGGATCACGAGACGCGGGAACTGCGTCTTGCGCACGATCCCCTCCTGGGTGGCCACCGAGGTCACCGCTCGGCCGGTGCTCTCGGAGAACAGGGTGAAGAGCATGATGTTGAGCAGCAGCAGCGCCGGATAGTCCTTGACCTGGTCGCCGAATCGGAAGACTTGGGTGAAGACCGCCAGCAGCACGCCGAAGGTGAGCAGCGGCCTGGCGAGCGACCACAGGTAGCCGAGCACGGTGCCGTGGAAGGTCAGCCTGAACTCGGTCACCGACATCACCCAGAGCAGGTTCAGGAAGCGCCGGCGGCCGCCCGCAAGCGCCGACGGACCCGGGACGGGCCGCAGCTCCGCGCCGGCCGCAGCCGGACTCTCGAGGGCCGCCTCGCGCGCGCTCATCCCGGGTTCCTGACGGCGCCGCGATCGACGCTGACCCGATGATCCAGCTTGACCACGCCGGGGACCGGGTCCGCGCCCGTGACCCGGAGCGGCAGCGCGGTCCGTGAGCTGAACAGAAGCCGGTCGCGATCCGGCCTTCCGAGGATGTAGTTGAACCGGTATCCGCCCGGTTTCAGCGGTCCGCCGACCACGAGCCGCACGGTGACCTCGTTCCCCCGGGCCAGGGGTGGGATCTCTCCCTCGTCTCCAATGCGGAAGGTGTCGATCGTCACCCCCTCAGGGTTGTTGATCAGCTCGACGGCGAGCTGCAGCTTGGGGGTCTCCTCGTTGGCGCGGATTGCGAGGTTCACCGTCACCGGCTCGCCTTGAGCCACGCTCTCCACCCGCTCGCCGCCACCATCGCTGAGCCAGGCATTCGTCACGGTGGCTCCCTGGCCGGCTTCCGAGGGAAGGGGCTCATCCTCGGCCTCGGCCGGCCAGAGGATGTCGAGGTAGCGGGCCGCGACGGCCGCCGAGTCGCCGATTGCCTCGGCCCCTCCGTCCTCGATCAGCATCGCTCGGTCGCAATGAGCCTCGACGGCCTCCATGTCGTGAGTGACCAAGACCACCGTCGTGCCGCGCCGCTTCAGGTCCTCGAGCGAGGCGATGCACTTCTCCTGGAAGGCGGCGTCCCCGACGGCGAGCACCTCGTCCACGAGCAGGACGTCGGCCTCAGCCTGCAGCATCAGCGCGAAGGCGAGGCGGACCTGCATGCCCGACGAGTAGTTCTTCAGCTTCAGGCCGGCGTAGTCGTGCAGCTCCGCGTAGTCGATCACCACCTCGAAGCGCGAGCGCGCCTCCGCCGGGGAGAGACCCATCATCACGCCGTTGAGGACGACGTTGTCGCGCGCCGCCAGCTCGAGGTTGAAGCCCACGCCGAGCTCGATGAACGGCGCCAGCCGGCCCGCGACCCGGATGGATCCCCCATCCAGTTTGTAAATGGAGGCCAGCAGCTTCAGCAGGGTGCTCTTGCCGGAGCCGTTGCGCCCGATGATCCCGAAGAACTCCCCCCTGGAGACGTCGAAGGAGATCCCGCGCAGCGCCCGCAGCTGCTCGTCGCGGCTCCGCAGCCAGCTGTCGGGGTGGAGGACCCTCTCCTTCAGGGTCGTGTGGCGCTCCTGCGGCAGGGCGAAGGACTTCTGCACGTCGCGGGCCTCGATCGCGATCGAGGCTTTGCGGGAGCCGCTCAAGTCGAACCGCCCTGAGTGGGAGCGGGCGGGATGCTCGCGTCCCGGGAGAGCCAGCGGCCCGGCCGCCGCCGGCCGAGCGTCCACGCCGAGACCGCCCGTCGTCTCAGCAGGGCGTAGGCGTAGAGCAGCTCGCGGTCGAGGGTCTCGTCGTGACCCCAGAGGCGCCGCAGGCGGCGGGCCAGGAGCCAGGCGATCCCGGCGACCCCGTCGTCCGCGGATAGCAGCCGCCGCAGGACCCGGCGCTTCGCGGGCGCCATCCGCTCCGAGCAGCGCAGCCGCAGCACCTGCGCGAAGAGGCGCTGCTGATACCACTTGTAGTAGTAGGCGATCCGGGATCCCTCTCCCGGATTGCGCAGCCGCTCGATCAGGTGCTGCCGGACGGGCTTCGGGATGCGGTTCGCCGTCGAGTGCCCGATCACAGCGCCCTGGTGCTGGACGTAGTCGTAGAGGGGCTCCTCGATGTAGTCGATGCGGCCGAGGGAGAGGGCGACCGTGGCGAGCCAGTGGTCGTGGAAGGCGCCCTGGTCGAGCTTCGGCGGGAAGGGCAGCACGTCGTCCAGCAGCTCCCGGCGGAACAGGGAGGCGGCCCCCGTGACGGAGTTGGCGAGCAAAAGCGAGGCGAAGTTCGTGTAGTTGTTGCGGCGCTGGGACCAGTAGGAGTCGTGGATCAGGTTGCCCTGCGGATCCACCACCCTCGCGTCGCTGTAGACGAGCTGGGCTCCGTCGGCGATCCGCTCGAGCAGGCGCTCCAGCTTCTCGGGATGCCAGCGATCGTCCTGGTCGCAGAGGGTGACGTAGTCGGCGGAGGGGGGCGCCATCGAGAGCGCGCGCTCGAAGTTGCCGTAGAAGCCGAGGCGGCGAGTGTTGCGGTCGACGACGAAGCGCTCGTCCCCGGCGACCTCGGCGCGCAGCCCCTCGAAGCCCTCCTCGCTGGAGTAGTCGTCGCTGATCAGGCACAGCCAGTTGCCGTGGCTCTGAGCCCGGACCGAGTCCAGCTGGCGGCGAAGCAGCTCGGGCGGCGGGTTGTAGGTCGCCATGCAGATCGCCACCTGCGGACCGGAGCCGGGAAACGGCCGTTCGGTCGCGGCGGACGGCGCCGCGAGGGTCGGATCGAGGCGGATCCGGCCGAGCGGGACACTCTTCTCCTCGCCGTCCGCGAGCGCCATGACCAGGCTCAGCTCGACGTTCCCCGCCGTCGAGATCGGGACGAGGGTCGGCATCGCCACGAAGCCGCTGCGGAACGCGTACGGGCGGCCGGCGGCATCCTCCGGGAGCTGTCCGAAGACATCCTCCCGCGGCAGCCGGAAGCGCTCGACCGACTGCCTTTCCTCCCCGAGCTGGACCGCCAGCGCGCGTGTAGCCGCGGCCGGGTGGTAGCAGTACCCGCCGATCACGAAGGCGCTGCCCCGGCCGACCGCCAGCCGCCTCGGCGGGTCGATCTCGAGCTTCGCGATGGCGTTTTCCGCGATGGTCCCGCGCACGCGCGGCAGTATGGCAGCGCCCATTCCGCGGCCCTTCGGGCAGGCCATATCTAGACTCCCGCGCGATGCCGGGCGAGACAGATGCGCCAGCCGGGCCTCCGGACGCCTACTCCCTCGCGAACTTCGGCGAGATCATGTTCCCCTGCCTGGAGGCGATCTCGGCCGAATCCGTGATCGAGGTCGGCGCCTACCGCGGCGACTTCACGCGGGAGCTGCTCGCCTGGGCGAAGGACGCCGGCGCCGAAGTCACCGCGATCGAGCCCGAGCCGCCGCCGCAGCTGCTGGAGCTCGCCGAGCGCCATCCCGAGCTGAAGCTGGTCCGGGAGGAGAGCCACGAGGCGCTCGCCAGCATCCCGCTCGCGGACGTCGTGGTCATCGATGGGGACCACAACTACTACACGCTGAGCGAGGAGCTTCGCCTGATCGAGCAGACAGCGGGGGAGGGGAGCCTGCCGCTGTTGCTCTTCCATGACGTCTGCTGGCCGCACGCGCGCCGCGACACCTACTACGCGCCGGAGCGGATACCCGGGGAGCACCGGCAGCCGCTCGCACGCGACGCGACCATCGCCCCGGGAGAGCCCGGCCTCGCCGAAGCCGGGCTCGAGTACCCCTGGGCCGCCGAGCGGGAGGGGGGACCGGCCAACGGGGTGCTGACGGCGATCGAGGACTTCATCTCCGGCAGGGGTCACCTGCGCCTGGCTGTCGTGCCGACCTTCTTCGGCCTCGGCATCCTCTGGTCCGAGCGGGCTCCGTGGGCGGATCGGGTCGCGGTGATCGTCGAGCCCTGGGATTCGAGCCCGATGCTCCAGCGCCTCGAGGCCGACCGGGTCGCCCACATCGTCGACCAGGTCCGGCTGAGGCGACAGGAGCAGCTGCTGCGCTCGCTGCTCGACTCGAGGGCGTTCGCGCTGGCCGAGCGGATCTCGCGCCTGCGGCAGCGGGGGGCGCCGGTCTTCTCCCGCGAGCAGGTCAGGCGGGTGCTTGGCCTCTAGCGAGAGACGGTCGGCGCCCGCTCGGTCTTCGAAACGGCGTCGGAGTCGGAGCGAGGTGGCTCGGGGAGCGGCCGGACCTCCCGCTCGGCGCGAGCGGGTCGGGATCGACGCCTGAAGCGGTCACGGAGGGCTCTCGCCACTCGGCCGAGCGCCCGTAGTGGGGCTGTGATTCGCCAGCTCGTGCTCCCGCGAAGGTCGCTGTAGTAGCGGTCGGCGAGGCGCAGCTGGATCTGCGTCACCTCCACCAATGCCTCCGCTCGCCGAGCGCGCTGTTTCCAGTCGGCGCCGACGTCGTCGGGGAGATGGTCCTCCCACTTCTCGGCGATCCTCATGTGCGCCGCCACCCACGCTTCCTCGTCCTGGATCAGCTCGAGCGAGTGATGGTGGATCGCTCGGAAGTCGGTGGTCACCACCTTCTTGCCGCCGGCGCGCGCCTGCATGCAGAGGTCGAGGTCGTAGCCGTGCAGCTTCCCGAGGGACTCGTCGAAGCGGAGCTCGTTGACTGCCCACGGGGACATCACGATCACGAAGCCGTCGATCGTGTCGACCTCGCCCGTCACCCCGTAGGAGGGGACGTTCTTCTCGTCCCACGTGAAGCCGGGGATCTCGCCGCCGCCCATCTCCTCGAAGCGGTGCGAGAAGCTCGCCCAGGTCACCGAGGCCTGCCACCAGGCGATGTTCCGGACGCCGAGCGCGCCGCCGCACCCGACGATCGCCACCTCGGGATCCTGCAGCGCCTTGCGCACCTTCGAGCAGAACTCAGGGTCGACGATCTCCGCGTCCTGGTGGAGTAAGACCAGGGCCTCCAGGCCGTGCTGCTTCCTGGCCAGGTCGAGGAAGAGGTTGTAGGTGCGGAAGATGGAGCCGGCGCTCTGATAGGCGAAGACCTTCGAGTCGGGCTCCTTGGCCAGCTCGATTCCGCGCTCCGCGAACTCCGCGTAGGCCCGACCGTCCGTGATGGGGCAACCGAAGGCGATCATCGCTGGCTCAAAAGGCGAGCGCCAGGTAGTCCTCCGGGAAGGCGGAGGGGCCGAAGAACCAGCTCTCGACCGCGAAGCGAGGGTTCGGCATGCTCGGGTCGGAGGCGGTCTGGTGCAGGTAGAGGTGGTCGAAGAACATCGCGTCGCCGGGCTCGAAGATCGGCCGGATGATCCCCGGCTCGCCGGCAAGCTCCTCGGCCTGCTCCTGGGTGACGACGATTGTCTCGAAGCCCCTACCGCCCTCTACCCCCGCCTCGACGATGTGCTCGAGGCGGCGGGGCACGAGATCCATCCCGGGGGCCGTGTCGCCGCAGTGCGAGAGCGAGAGCCAGAGATTGAGCGAGTTGACGTCCCCCAGGAACTTCCCGTCCTGGTGCCAGGCCCCGGGCACCTTCGGGTCCGCCTTCCTCAAGGTGGTCTTGTTGGCGGAGATCGCCGGCGACTCGCTCAGGTAGTCGCTGACGATCTCATGCAGGGCCGCCCGCTCGAAGACATCGAACATCTCGAACGCGACCCGGGGCGAATCGGCCGCCAACACCCCGCCGCCGTCCCTGACCGCGCTGCGTTGGGCCTCGGGGATCGCCTCGTTGGGCGGCACCGCGGGAAGCTCCTCGTAAAAGCCGTCGCCGGTCCCGTTGCCCGCCACATGTTCCTCCCGGGCCGCGAACGCCCGATCGATCCCATCGGCGAGGGAGAGCGCCGCATTCTTGTCCACGAGGCCCCGGACGAGGATTGCGCCGTGGCGGAGGATCGCCGCTCGGATCATCCCCGCCGAGAGGCCCTCGGCGGGCACCTCTGGAACCGGGGCGTCCGAGGAGAGGCTGTCGTAGTCAGGCCCGATCACCTCGCGCCGCTCGTCGGAGCGTTGGGCGAGCCCGATTCCCGCCAGCTGGCGAAGGCGGAGGATCTCCCGCTCGCGATCCAGATCCGGACTCTCGCGGTTCTCGCGGGTGAGGCCCCCGATCTGCTCGCGGGTATGCTCGAGGTCGACCGGCTCGGCAACAGCCGTCCCGCCCGAGCGGCTGAGGAATCGCTTCAGCACGCGAGCAGAGTAGCGATCTTGTGCGATCGGATCACACCGGCGAGCCGGGTCTCAGGACTCCCTCGCCGAGCTGGCGGCCAGGCGGCCTGCGTGGATGGCGAATCCGCCGGACCAGGCGCCCCAGCGCCCTGATCGGCGTCGTCAGGCGCCAGCTCCTGCTGCGCTGCATCCCCTCGAGGTCGGTAGCCAGGCGGGTGATGTGCTCCTGCGCGTAGCGGAGCTGCAGCCGCGCCGCGTCGACCTCGGCCTCGGCGCGCCGGGCCCGCTGGTGCCAGTCCTTGGAGCGACCCTGCTCGAGCAGCTCGCTCCACTTCTCCGCTATCTGCATGTGCGCGGCGATCCAGCCCTCCCAGTCGCCCAGCAGCTCGGCCGAGTGGTGGTGGACGACGCGAGCGTCGATCGTCACCACCTTCTTGCCGGCGGCGCGGGCCTGCAGACAGATGTCAAGGTCGTAGCCGTGCAGCCGCCCGAGGGACTCGTCGAAGCGGAGCTCGCGAACCGCCCAGGGCGACATCGCGATCAGGACGCCGTCGATCGAGTCGACCTCGCCGGTGGTGGCGTACGAGGGGATCTCCTCGGGCCAGGAGAGCCCCGGCAGCTCGCTGCCGGTCTGATCGAATCGCTGCGTGTAGCTGCCCCAGGTGGTGGAGCCCTCCCACCAGGCGAGGTTGCGCACCCCGACCGCCCCGGCGCAGCCCGCGACCGCCACCTCGGGGTCGCGAAGGGCCTCGCGCACCTTCTCGCAGAGGTTCGGGTCGACGATCTCGACGTCCTGATGGAGCAGGACCAGCGCCTCCAGCCCGTCGAGCTTGGCTGCCTGGTCGCAGAACAGGTTGTAGGCGCGGAAGATCGAGCCGGCGTTGCGGAAGACGAGCCGCTCGGAGTCGGGCTCGGCGGCAAGCCGGATCCCGGGCTCGACGTAGCGCTCGTAGGCCTGTGGGTCGGTTATCGGGCAGCCGAAGGCGATCATTCGCTCGTTCCTCGGTCCGGGAACTGTAGGGACTCGGCGCTCACGCGCACGATCGATGACGGGACCTGGATCGCGCCGGCCGAAACTAGACTCACGCCATGAGCGCTCCCGGGCGATCGGAGCCCCCGCTCCCTCCGCGCGACCTGATGTCCCGGGTCGGCCACGTCCCGGATGACAAGCTCGAGTTCGTCTATCTGCTGTCGGGCCAGGACCTGAAGTCGAAGGTGTGCGAGCTGCTCGGCGACGAGTGGAGCTGGGAGGGCAGCCGCGTGCTCGACTTCGGCTGTGGCTCCGGCCGGCTGCTCCGTCAGCTCCTGGACGAGGCCCGGGTGGCCGAGATCCACGGCTCCGACATCAGCGAGGAGATGGTCTCCTGGATCCGCGCGAACCTCTGCCCCCCGATCGCCGGTGCCACGGTCAACGGCGAGCGTCCACCGCTCGCCTTCCCTGACGACCACTTCGACCTGATCACCGCGATCTCGGTCTTCACCCACATCGCCGATCGCTGGAGCGACTGGCTGCTGGAGATGAAGCGGGTGCTGAAACCGGGCGGGACCCTGATCGCGACCTTTCTCGATTCGAGTTGCGCCGGCGCGCTCGCCCCGCTCCCCTGGGACGAGGAACGGGTGGGAATGAGCGCCTTCGGCTACGCCAACCCGGACTACTCCTGGGTCAACGTCCTGCACTCGCGCTGGTGGCTTCGGGAGCATTGGGGTCGCGCCTTCGAGATCTTGAAGCTGCTCCCGGGCGATGAGGTTCTCCATGGGGATGGCGTCGCCGGCCCGAGGCAGGGATGGCTTCTGCTCCGCGCGCGGGACGTCGAGCTCTCGCCCGCGGACTTGGAGCGCGAGCGGCCGGACGACGACCGCTACCTGGCGGCTCGGCGCTACCAGCTCGAGCTTCTGCGCGCCGAGGGGGACGAGCTGCGAAGCCGCAACCTCGCGCGGCTCCTGCGAGGCAGCGTCCGCATCCGTACCCGCCTCAACCGGACGCGCGAGACGCTGCGGCATCCATCGTCGCTCTTTCGCGGCTTGCGCTGACCCAGTTCAGCCCTCGCCGCCCGTCGGCCTCACCGGCGGTGCGGCAACGATGTAGACCGGACGGCGCTTGACCTCGTCGTAGGTGCGGGCGAGGTATTCGCCGACCACGCCCAGGAAGAAGAGCTGGGTTCCCCCGACGAAGAGGACGATTATGTGGACGGAGGCCGTTCCGGGCACCTCGTAGAGCCCGGCGAGCCTGAGGACGACGATCACCGGGATCGCCAGGAACGCGACCGCCGAGAAGATCAGGCCAAGGAAAGCCGCCAGCCGAAGGGGGAACGCCGAGAAGGACACGATCCCGTCGAGCGCCAGTCTTGCGAGCTTGCGCACCGGATACTTGGAGCTTCCCGCGAAGCGGGCCTCGCGCTCATAGGCGACGCTCACCTGCCTGAACCCGACCCAGGAGACGAGGCCCCGGACGAAGCGGGCATGCTCGGGCAGGCGCTTCAGCTCATCGAGCGCCGGTCCGCCGATGAGACGAAAATCGCCCGAGTTGCCAGGGAAGTCGCGCAGCCCGGAGAGCCGCGAGAACACCCGGTAGAAGAACCGGATCGCGGCGAGCCGAGGACGCGGCTCCCCTGCACGGGACTCCCTTACGGCATGGACGACGTCGGCTCCGTTTCGCCACGCTTCGAGCAGCGCCGGGATGACCTCCGGTGGATCCTGCAGGTCTGCGTCCATCGTGACGACGGCGGCACCCCGAGCTGCATCGATGCCGGCCGTCACGGCGGCCTGATGTCCGAAGTTCCGCGAGAGGTGGACTGGTCGGACCCGCGGATCGGAGCCGGCGAGCTCCTCGAGCATTTCGGCGGTGCCGTCTGTGGAACCGTCGTCGACCAGGATCAGCTCGAGGTCCTCGCCATCCAGGGCGGCACTGATCCGCCGATGGAGCTCCGAGACTGTCTCCAGCTCGTTGTAAACCGGCGCCACGATCGAGATCAGGCGCTCGTTCGTCGCTTCATCCGGCACGGCTTCCGCAGCTTAATCGGGCCCCTACCTGGTCGATCGCGCCTGGACCCTCCGGAGCCGGGCGGGCGGGCCCAGACTCAGCGTCGCACCGGCAGGCGGGTACGCCACACGCTTCCATATCTATCCTGCCGCGCCATGTCCGCCGCAGGCAGAGTGTGTTCACCGGCGGTCGTCGGGCTCATGGCCGGGATCACGATGATCGGCCTGGCCCTGCGGCTGCCCTCCTTCTCCGACTCGATGTTCGGCGACGAGGTATCGACTTACTTCGTCGTCGCGGGGCATGGCCCGGCGGGGATCCTCGACCACGTGCGCGGTCCGGCTGAGGGGACGCCTCCTCTCTACTTCCTCTTTACGTGGGTAACGCAGGGCTTAGGGGATCCAGCGCAGGGTCTTCGGGTTCCGTCGCTGGTCGCCGGCGTGGCGATGATCCCATTCACCTATTTCCTGGGGATACGAACCGTCGACCGGCGCGCGGCGGGCGTGGGCGCGGCCCTTGTCGCCCTCAGTCCGCTGCTGATCCTCTACTCGGCCGAGGCTCGCGCGTACATGCTGATGGCGCTGCTGGCACTACTCTCGACGCTTGCCCTGCTGAGGGCGCTTGAGTCCGGGGGCGCGTCGTGGTGGGTCTGCTATGCCGCCTTGGCGGCGGGAGCCGCCCTCACCCACTACTCCGCCGTCTTCGTGCTCGTCGGTCAGTTCGGATGGGCGTTCCTGGCACGGCCCGACGCCAGGCGCCGGTTGGTGGCGGCGAGCCTGCTGGCGGGGGTGCTCTTTCTCCCCTGGGTCGACGGCTTCCTCGACGATCGCGACGCGCCCGCCGCCGTGCTGATCGACGTCCTGCGCCCTTTCGGGGCTGGATCGGCGCTGACGGATACCGGGCATTGGGCATTCGGCGGGCCGGGGGTGGACATTCGCGTTCCTCCCTCGACGATAGGCTCGCCAGTGCCTCTGAGCTCGCTGCCCGGCGTGACCGCGCTGGTATTAATCAGCTGTGGTCTCGGATTGGCCCTCCTCGGCGCTGGACGTGAGCTCAAAGCCCACCGCGAGGTCAACGCACGCTGGAGACCGGAATCGAGCGTCTCACTCGTGCTGGCTCTGGCCTTCGCTTCCCCACTCGGAGCAGCCCTCGTCAGTTCGGTCAGCGACAGCGTTTACCTGCCCCGCAATCTGATCGCCTCTTGGCCGGCGTTCGCGCTCGCGGTTGGAGCTCTGCTCGGTGCGGGTCGTGGCATCTACGCCCTCGCCGCCACGGCCCTAGTTCTCTCAGGGTTCGCGCTTGGTGCGGTCAAACTCCTCGATCCGGACAACCGCCGTCCCGACTACAACGCCGCCGCCGAGTTCATTGAAAAGCGAGGAAGCGATACCCATGTCGTCGAGGTGCCGATGCCGTTTCCGGGCCCCCAGACATCCCTTGAAGCCGCAGTCGCTGCGGCGGGTCGGGAGGGCGCGGAGCCGCCAGTGACTCCGCTTGGCTGGCCGTCGCTCGCCCAGCGACGGGCGATGCTGGCCCCCGACGGACCCGGTCCATTCGCCAAGGTCACTAGGTTGACTCCGGCCGAGGTCGCTCGGGGCATAAGACCTTTCGCCAGGGACCGGGGCCTCATCCTGGTCAGGCCCGGGTCGGAGCCCTTCGAGACTGTCGCGGGCGACCCGGAGAGCGACCTCGATGAGTTCCTCGCCGCCCTGCCCCCCGGGTTCGTGCTTGATGAGGCTCGCACGTTTCCCGGCTATGGCGGGGTGACCGTCTACGTCCTGCGCGACTCGACGAGCGGCTAGCGCGGCGTCCCGCCCGTCAGCTCGACGAACGCATCCCAGGAGGGCTTCGGCGTCCCGTCGAGGGTGAAGAGCCCAGAGTGATAGACCCAGATGTCCCCGCCGGGGATGTCGGCGAGCGAGTACCAGATCACCCCGGCGATCCCGAGGCTGTCGCGGTTCTCGGCCATCAGCTCGAAGGTCTCGGTCAGATACTCGGCCTGTTCTTCGGGGCCGACGGTGACCCCGCTTGGGATCCCGGCCGTGGCCCAGCCGATCTCGGTGAGCCAGATCGGCTTCTCCCCGTCTCCGAAGCGCTCCATCACCTCGCGCGTCCCCTTGACGGACTGGAGGGCATCCTTGGGCGTCTTCGCGTACGGATGCACCGCGACGGCGTCGAACAGATCCCCCCCGCCGGCCTCGTAGAGCTCCGGAACGTATTCCGCCAGGGGGATGCCGTCCTCGGGGGAGGGCTCGAAGAAGAGGCCCGCGAGCACCACATGGGCCTTCGGGTCCGCGCCCTTGATCGCCGTGCTGGCCGCGCGCAGGAGCTCGAGGTACTCGTCGGGGTCCGGTCCGGCCGGCCAGAACTCCAACCTGTTCGGCTCGTTCCAGACCTCCCAGTGGGTGATCGGGACCCGCGGCAGCGCCGGGTTCTCGCTCCAGAAGGCGCCATCGGAGCCGTAGCGCTCCACCGCGGCCCGCGCGAACGCCTCGAACTCGTCGAGTCGATCCAGCGGCGGATGCTCGGGCGTCGCCGCGGCCCAGACGGGGGAGCTGTAGATCGTCGCGAAGACTCGGATCCGGTTCTCGGCGGCCGCCCCGATCAGCGCGTCGTAGCGGCTCCAGTCGTACGACGCATCCGGGGCGCTCTGAACCGAGCCCCAGGGCAGGTTGATTCGCAGCGTTCCCACTCCGCCGCGCCCCAACCGCGCGACCTCCGGCTCCTCCGGGAGGGGCTCCCCGGTGACCACCCCGTAGAACTCGTCCGTGGCGGGGCGGCCCTCGTCATCCCCTCCGTCATCGCCTCCGCCGCACCCACCGAGTGCGGTGAGGGCGACGAGGAGGACGACCACCGCCGCGATCACGATGGGTCACCGGAGCGAGCGGCGATCTCGCGCAGGTGCGGGCCGAACACCCAGTAGCGGTTGATCGCGAAGGTGGTCACGACCACGATCGGGAGGGCCACCAGCTCGGCCTCGAGCTCGCCCACGTCGAAGCCCCGGATCATGAGCGCCAGCAGGGCGCTGTTCATGCCCAGCCCGAGCACCCCGACCGCCACGTACCTGCTCATCGTCGAGATCCGGTGAGCGGCGCCCTCGAAGGTCCAGAGCCGGTTCCCGAAGTAACCGTTCAGGACCCCGAGCGTCCAGGCCACCGGGCCGGCGATCAGGTAGTTGACCCCGAGCTCGATCAGCGCTGCGTAGCTTGCCAGCGCGATGATCGTGTTGGCGGTCCCCACGAGCGCGAACCGGATCACCCGGCGGAGCTCAGGGTTGAGCCGATCGAGCCGCCTCACGCCAGACCCTAGTGCTTCAGCACCAGCCCGAGGAAGCGCTGCGTCCGCTCCTCCTTGGGCGAGTCGATGACTTCCTTCGGCGGGCCCTGCTCGACCACGACGCCGCCGTCCATGAAGACGGCGCGGTCGCCGACGTCGCGGGCGAAGCCGATCTCGTGGGTGACGACGAGCATCGTCATCCCCTCGTCGGCCAGCTCGCGCATCACGTCCAGCACCTCCTTGATCAGCTCCGGGTCGAGGGCGCTGGTCACCTCGTCGAAGAGGATCACGTGCGGGTCCATCGCCAGCGCCCGGGCGATCGCCACCCGCTGCTGCTGGCCGCCCGAGAGCCGGTCGGGGACCTCCTCGAGCTTGTCGGCGAGGCCGACGCGGTTGAGCAGCGCCGCCGCCTTGGTGCGGGCCTCGCCCTCGCCGCGGCGCAGCACCGATCGCTGCGCGAGCGAGACGTTCTCGATCGCGGTCTTGTGCGGGAACAGGTTGAACTGCTGGAAGACAATCCCGACCCGCTGCCGCACGTAGTCGATCTCCTCCGCGTCGGCCTCCCCGGTGATCTCCCTGCCCTCGAGCAGGATGCGCCCCGCCTCGGGCGGCTCGAGTAGGTTGATGCAGCGCAACAGGGTGCTCTTCCCCGAGCCCGAGGGTCCGAGCACGCAGACCACCTCGCCGCGCTTCACGTCGAGGTCGATTCCCCGCAGCACCTCGAGCCCGCCGAAGCGCTTCTTGACGCCCTCGAGCTGGAGCATCGACTCCGCCATCAGACCGGGCCTCCAGCCTGGCCGGTGCCGGCGGCGCCGGCCGGAGCGGGCTCTGCCACCCCGCCAGCGCCGGCGCGCGTGTAGCGCTCCTGCTGGCGGGCGATCAGCAGGTCTACGAGCCTCGCGAGCGGGATAGTCATGAGCAGGAACAGCAGCGCACCGAACATCAGGGCCGAGCTGTTGAACGTCTCCGACTGGATGTCGCGCCCGACCTGAATCAGCTCGGCCAGGCCGATGAAGCTGACGAGTGAGGTGTCCTTCGTAAGCGCGATGAAGTCGTTGAGCAGTGGAGGAATCACCTTGCGGACGGCCTGGGGCACGATCACCTGCCGCATCGCCTGCCCGTGGCTCATGCCGAGCGAGCGCGCCGCCTCCATCTGACCCTGCGGCACCGCCTCGATCCCGGCCCGGTAGACCTCGGCCATGTAGGCGCCGTAGGTGATGGTGAGCGAGATGATCCCGTACCAGAAGGGGTCCGGCCTTCCAAGCCAGCGCGGGATGCCGATGTCCTGGGGCAGGACGCCCTCGGCGGCGAAGGCGCCCATGCTCCCCGAGACGATCAAGAGGACGGCCAGAAGCGGAATCCCGCGAAAAGCGTCGATGTAGGCGATCGTCAGCACGCGCACGGGTGCGAGGGCCCGACCCGGCAGCTGTCGGAGCAGCGCGAGGATGAGCCCCCAGAGCAGCGAGAAAATGCCTGCGATGACCGCGAGCTGGACCGTCAGCCAGAACCCAGCCATGACCCTGTCGAAGTTCTCGGTCCAGATGCTGAAGTCGAAGTACTGCTCGATGATTACGTCCATCTCCGCTCCTGTAGGTAGGGGAAGCCCTGGGGCATCGGCAGGCTAGAAGACGGGGAGAAGGAGAA
>JBOGZI010000136.1:0-7509 GCA_050697275.1 Solirubrobacterales bacterium
GCCCAGAGCACTGAGAAGAAGATCGTCCACCGGGTCAGGTTCCGCTCGACCAGGGAGCCCCCGCCGACCGAGCCCCCGCCGGCGCCGACGCCGAAGGCGCCGGAGAGCCCCGAGTCCTTGCCGGAATGCAGCAGGACCAAGAAGATCAGGATCACCGAGATGGCGACCTCGACAACTCCGAGCATCGTCTCCATGGCCGTGCAGTCTAGCTGGGGTGCTTTTCCGAGCCGCGCAGCCGGTCGATCCGCTTGAGGATCTCGATCGCCTCGCGCCGCAGCTGGCCGTCGAGCCGCGCGAAGTCCTGCTCGGAGAGCTTGCCGGCCGCCCGGTCGGACTCGGCGTCGCGGATCTCGCGGTACTTGGCCTCCTTGCGCGCCTCGAGCTCGGCCAGCTCGGACTCGGCCCGTTCCCCCCCGGTCTCCCCAGCGCGGGAGCGCAGTGGGGCGAAGACGAAGACGGCGACGAGCGCGAGAATCGCGAGGGCGAGCAGGAGCTCCATGGGCCGGGAAGGCTAGGTGGCTAGGAGGGAGGGCTTGCTGTCCCCAGCTCCCGCCCGAGACGCCTCGCATACGCGGTCTCGGCCCGGCGCCTCGCTTCCGCGGCCGGCCAGCCCGCGAACACCGCCCCGGCGAGCGCCACCAATGCGCCGATCCAGATCCAACTGACCAGCGGGTTGACGATCACCCTGAAGGTCGCGGGCGGCGGGCTCTGCGCGTAGCTCTCGGCGAGCGCCGCGATCGCGATCCCCTGCGCGTCAGGGCCGAGGTCGGCGAGCATCCGGTTGCCGCGGACGATGTCCGGGTTGAGGGTCGAGAGGTCCGGCTGGAAGGCGGCCCAGAGGTCCTCCTGCGCACCGACCTTGAGCCCTATCTCACTCGTCGACTCGCCCATGAAATAGCGGCCGATCGCGCCGGCGGAGGGATCCTGGGTCGGGTAGTAGTTGCGGGCGGGGGCGAGCGAGGCGAAGTCCCGCCCGTCGCGGTCGACGTCGAGCCGGGCCCCGAAGGCGATCCGCTCGGAGCGGGGATCCGACGTCACCCGCTCGTAGGTCACGGTGTAGTCGCCCACCCGCGCGGACTCGCCGACCCCGAGCGTGAGGTCGCGATTGGTCTGGAAGCTCGAGGAGGCGGCGATCCCGATCAACACGATCGCGATCCCGGTGTGGACCACGTAGCCACCGTAGCGGCGGCGATTGCGCGCCAGCGCATTGGGAAGCGCCCTGGCGAGCGACTCGCCGGTGAGCACCCGCCGCGCCGCTCCCGCCCGCCACAGCTCCTGGCCGAGGGCGACCAGGGCGAAGGCGGCGAACGCGAACAGGAACAGCGCCCAGGGGTGGGAGCGGGCGTCGGTCAGCAGCGCGAGCAGGACGGCGGTCGCGGCGGCCGCGAGTATCGGCCAGAGCAGCAGCCGCCTCGCGGCTCCGCCGCTGAGGCGGCCCCAGGCGAGCAGCGGCCCGATCCCGGTGAACAGCACCAGGGCGACGCCGAGGGGCGTCACGTAACGGTCGAACCAGGGAGCCCCGAGCGAGGAGCGGGTGCCGGTGAAGGCCTCGGCGATCAGCGGGAAGAAGGTCCCCCAGAAGATCACCGCGGCCAGCCCGATCAGCAGCAGGTTGTTGACCAGGAAGACTGACTCGCGCGAGAGCAGCGACTCGATCCGCCGCTCCGGGCGGAGGTCGCGCAGCCGGCTGACGATCAGGACGGTGGAACCGAGGGCGCAGAAAGCGATCAGCCCCAGCAGCGGCCCGCCGACCGTCGAGGCGCCGAAGGCGTGGATCGACTCGAGGATGCCCGAGCGGACCAGGAAGGTCCCGGTCAGGCAGAGGCAGAAGGTGATCGCGATCAGGCTCACGTTCCACACCTTCAGCATCCCGCGCTTCTCCTGGACCATCACCGAGTGCAGGAAGGCTGTGCCCACCAGCCACGGCATCAGCGCAGCGTTCTCGACCGGGTCCCACCCCCAGTAGCCCCCCCAGCCGAGCTCCTCGTAGGACCAGCGCGAGCCGAGCAGCAGTCCGAGGCCGAGGAAGGTCCAGGCGGTGAGCGCGAAGCGGCGGGTCGAGCGGATCCAGCTCGCGTCAAGCTTGCGGGCGACCAGGGCGCCGACGCAGAAGGCGAAGGGGATCGCCCACAGCACGTAGCCGGTGTAGAGCATCGGCGGGTGGATCGCCATGTACGGGTTGCGCAGCAGCGGCGTCAGGCCGGCTCCCTCCAGCGGCGCCGGGTCCAGCTGTGTGAAGGGGTGGGCCGAGAGCAGCATCAGGCCGATGAAGAAGGCGCCGACTCCCGCCAGCACCGCGGTCGCGTAGGGGACCACCTCCCGATGCTTCCGCCGGGTCAGGTAGAGCACCCCGCTCGAGGCGAGCGACAGCGCCCAGGCCCAGAGCAGCAGCGAGCCCTCCTGGCTCGACCACATCGCGGTCAGCTTGTAGAAGGTCGGGGTGGTGGTCGAGGAGTGGGTCGCGACCAGCTCGAAGCCGAAGTCGTCGCGGAGGAAGGCCGACTCGACCACGAACACGCAGAGGGTGAGCAGCGCCGCCAGCGCGTAGACGGCGCGCCGCGAGGCCTCGACCCAGCGGCGATCGCCGCTGCGGGCGCCGTAGAGGGCGGCGGCGGCCGCGAACAGGGCGACGAGCAGCGATGCAGCGAGGCTGGCGGAACCGAGCTCGCTCACTCGTCGATTACCACGTGCTCCGGGTCCTTCTCGGCCTCCTCGGAGAACTTCGAGGGGCACTTGGTGACCAAGCTGTCGTGCTCGGCGACGAAGGTGCCGCCCTCGAGCTTCCCGGTGACGATCACCTCGCGGCCGTCGCGGAAGGGGTCGGGCACGGTGCCGGTGTAGGCGACCGGGATCGCGTCGCTGCCGTCGCGGTCCGAGATGTCGAAGCGCAGCTCGTCGTCGGAGCGCTGGATCGAGCCGGGGACCACCTTCCCGGTGAGGTCGTAGGTCTCCCCGTCTGTGGCCCGCAGCAGCTGCGAGGGCTCCTTGGCCTCGGTGGAGGCGCTGAACGACGTGTAGACCAGCCCCGCGGCGAGCAGGACGGCCGCCGAGAGCGCCACGACCAGGCGCGTCTGTCGCTTGCGAGCGTGATCCACGACTCGATTATCGCAATGCGGGAATGCGAGCCGTAGTGGGCCCGGCGTACGGCGAGCGCGGGCCATAGGATGCCGCGGCCGCCGCCGACCCCTGGAGGGAGAGGATTGTCCCGACCCCGCCTGACCAGCCTCGCCGCGCTCGCCGCCGCCGCCGCCCTGCTGCTCGTCGCCTGCGGCGACAGCGAGGAGAGCAACGACTACGTCGACCAGGTCAACGAGGTCCAGACCACCTTCCAGAGCGAGGTCTCACAGCTCGGGCAGAACATCGAGTCGCCCGAGCAGCTGGTCACCTTCTACCAGGACACGGTGGCCAAGCTCGAGCAGGCCGTCGCCGAGCTCGAGGACATCTCGCCGCCCGACGACGTCGCCGAGCTTCACGACCGGCTGGTCGAGGAGGTCCAGGGTCTCGCCGACCTGATCCAGGGGGCGGGCGACGAGATCGACGCCGGCGGCGTGGCGGCCGTGCCGGGCGTGGTCAGCGAGCTCAGCTCGGAGGGATCCAGGCTGCAGTCCGAGTTCAGCAACACGATCACAGAGATCAACGAAACGCTCCAGGGCTAGGCTTCAAGCGCCTTGAACCAGAGACCTGTAGTCATCCTCTGCGGAGGGCGCGGGACGCGGCTTCGCGAGCGGACCGAGTCGATCCCCAAGGCGCTGGTCGAGATCGGCGGACGGCCCATCCTCTGGCACGTGATCTCGATCTACGCCGCCCAGGGCTACCGGAGCTTCCTGCTCTGCACCGGGTTCAAGGGCGAGCAGATCGAGCGCTGGGTTACGGACACCTCCTGGCCCCAGCGGCTCGAGCTGAGCTGCGTGGACACCGGCCTCGACACGCCGACCGGAGGCCGGGTGAAGTTGCTCGAGGAGCGGCTCGCCGGGCAGCCCTTCTGCGCGACCTATTCTGACGGGGTCGCCGACATCGACCTCGGCGAGCTGCTCCGGAGCCACGTCGACGGCGGCGCCCTGGCGACGATGACGGTGGTCCGCCCCACGCTTCAGTTCGGGGTGGCCGAGCTCGGCGATGACGGCCGCGTGGAGGGCTTCCAGGAGAAGCCGCGGCTGGAGGGATGGATCAACGGCGGGTTCTTCTGCTTCGAGCCCGGCGTCTTCGCCTACCTCGAGACCGACAGCATCCTCGAGCGCGAGCCCCTGGAGCGGCTCGCTGCGGACGGCCAGCTGCACGCCTTCCGGCACAAGCGGTTCTGGGACTGCATGGACACCTACAAGGACGCCGTGGAGCTCAACGACCTCTGGGACTCGGGGCGGGCGCCGTGGCGCGCCCACGTCGAGCAGCCGGTCGGCTAGTCGGCTAGCCGCCGCGCCGCAGGCGAGCCCCGAGCGGGGCGAGGCGGGCGAGCACTCGCTCCGTCCTCGAGCCTCGAGCGGGCAGGACGCCGAGCGCGCGCATGATCTCGGCGCCGTCGTAGTAGGAGACGAGATGGACCACGCGGTTCTCCGCGTCGAGCGTGGCGACGTCCACCCCGGCGCTCTCCACCACCCGGCCGGTCGGGGCCAGCCCGTCGATCTCGCCGCGGTGGGTCATTCGCGAGCGCCACTCGCCGGCGGTGAAGTCCCCGCCGTGGGCAGCCCGGAGCAGCTCGAAGTGCAGGTCCGGAAAGGCGGCGTGCACCCGGGCAGCGTGCGCCTCGATCTCGGCCGGGCCGCGGGCGACCGCCCCCGCGCCCCGGTCCTCGTAGACGGCGTCGTCGGTGAAGAAGGACGCGATCCGCGCCGCGTCGCGCGCGTTCCAGGCCGCCAGGTACTCGCGCATCAGGGCGTCGCGCCCGGCGCTCGGCGCCTCGAGCCGCGAGGGGGTGCCCGAGTTCATCGCGGGCTCAGGACTTCTTGCCGCGGCGCTTCCGCGGGGGCTGGCTCGTCCAGGCCTGGGCCTGCCGGGCGACGAGGGCGACCAGCTGATCGAGGGCGATGTTGACGTCGACCAGGTGGGTGCCCCAGGTCGGGTCGGGGTACCACATCGGCCGCCGGGAGCCGGGCAGCGGGTCGAGACGGAGGACGTGGGCGCCGTTGATCTTGCGGCAGGCTCCGTCGGAGCGATCCGGCGGCGATACCCAGGTCGTCTCAGCCGAGGGCGGCGGCCCGAGCGCGGTGACGATGATCCCGGCCAGGATCGGGCCCGGCGCGAACGGCTCGCTCGGGGTGACGATGCGCAGCGGCTCCTGGAGCCCGGCCAGCGGGCGCGGATCGGTGCAGGCGACCTCGAGTCCCGGCGCCGCCCTGCCGAAGCGGGCGTCCGCGGGCGGGTCCTCGAAGAAGGTGGAGTAGACGACCACGCAGCCGAGCTCTGCCTCGCCGGTGCATAGCGGCGTGCGCTGGAAGTCGCCGCCGACGAGCTGACCCTCGGCGACCGTGACGTTGCCGCCGATCAGCAGCGCGGAGACCAAGAGCCGGCGCTGGGACGGGGTCGGCTCGACCTCCTCGCGCAGCAGCCGCCGCAGCACCCCGGTCCCCTGCGAGTGGCCGATCAGGACGACCCCGCGGCCGCCGTTCTCGATCGCCAGGTATTCCCGCCATGCCTCCAGCACGTCGCCGTAGGCGAGCTCGCGGTCGACACCCGACGCCCCTACGTTTCCGGTGGCGATCGAGGCGAGTGTCGCCTGACGGTAGATCGGCGCGAAGACCCGGCACTGCTGGGAGAAGCGAGCGGCCTGGTACTTCGCGATCGACTCGAGCTCGGGGTCGCGGTCCTTGTTCGCGTTCGGGGTGAGCTGGTTCGAGACCGTCGGATAGACGTAGAAGCAGTCGATCTCGCGGGGACCGTTGGGCGGAGTCACCACCCGCTCGGCCCCGCCGGGCTCCATGTAGGTCGTGTCCTGCGGGATCTCGCAGGGGTTGCTCGCCATTCCCGGCTTGCACAGCCAGACCACCTCCGCCTCGGCGGAAGCGGGTGCCGCCGCCAGCGCAAGCGCCGCGGCGAGCATGGCGCCTCCCAGAGCAGCCATCCCCTTGCCCATATCGGGCAGCAGCATAGTCCGACCCGGTGAAATCCGCGCCGCTCGCGGCTTGCCCGCTAGCCGAGCTGCCTATGCGACGGCCCGTCGGGCGGAAAGCGGATGACGGGACTTGAACCCGCTACCTCCAGCTTGGGAAGCTGGCGCTCTACCAGGTGAGCTACATCCGCTCGCGCACCCCATTCTAGGTCGGCGGAGGCACCTCTCTAGCCTTTGGCGCCGATGAGCACCAGGTCCTTCGTGGTGGTGATGGCCGTGATCGCGGTGATCGGCCTGCTCGGCTACGGGCTGATCAGCAAGGGCGAGCGAGCCCTGGCGGTCGGCGAGCCGGCGCCCGACAAGGAGCTCCCCCTGCTCGAGGCCGAGGGGAGCGGAGAGATCGCCGACCACCGGGGCAAGTGGGTGCTGGTCAACTTCTGGGCCTCCTGGTGCGACCCCTGCCGCGACGAGGCTCCCGCGCTGGAGCGCTTCCACGAGGAACACTCGGGCGAGGACTTCACCGTGCTCGGGGTCAATCTCGACGACGCCAGCGACGACGCGCGCCGCTTCGTCGAGGATTTCGGCCTCACCTATCCACAGCTGCGGGACGGCGACGGGCGCGAGCGGCGAGACGCCTACGGGATGACGGGCTTCCCCGAGTCCTTCCTGGTCGATCCGGAGGGCCGCATCGCGCTGATCCGTCGCGGCCCGGTGGACGACGCCTTCCTCCGCGAGGAGGTCGAGCCGCTGCTCGCGGCCCGGGACTCATGATGAAGCTCGCCTCCCGCTTTCTCCGCATCGGCATGCGCACCGCGCTGATCGCCGCCTCGGCCCTCCTGCTCGGTGCCCCGGCGGCCGGCGCCCAGGAGCCCGAGCCGCGCGCCAGCCTGCCCGACATCGAGGACGAGGTGATGTGCCCGATCTGCGGGACGCTGCTGGAGCTCTCCCAGGCCCCGCAGGCGGAGCGCCAGCGGGCGCTGATCCGCCGGCTGATCGCGGAGGGGCGCGACAAGGAGGAGATCAAGGAGGCGCTGGTGGCCGAGTACGGCGAGGAGGTGCTGGCCGTGCCGGAGTCGTCCGGGTTCGACGCCACGAACTGGCTGGTCCCGGTGGCCGGGCTCGGCCTCGCCCTGGTCGGCCTCGCCTTCGGCGTGGCGGCGCTGCGCCGGCGCCGGGCCGCCCCGGAGCCGGAGCCGCTCTCGCACGAGGAGCGCGGGCGGCTCGACGCGGATCTGCGCCGCTACGACCTCTAGCTACATCCGCTCGGGGGCGGAGATGCCGAGCAGCCCGAGGGTGCGGGCGATCGCCCGCATGGTGAGCAGGCAGAGGCCCAGCCGGGAGTCCTCGACGCCCGCGCCCTCGGCCCCGATCACCTTGCAGTCCCGGTAAAAGGCGTGAAAGTCGGCGGCGAGCGCGGTCGCGTAGGCGCAGAGCCGGTGCGGCGCGCGCCGCTCGGCCGCCTCGGC
>JBOGZI010000137.1:0-6153 GCA_050697275.1 Solirubrobacterales bacterium
CTTCCAGAGCTGCCGGAAGCCGCCCGCGAAGCAGAGCTCGCCGTCGGTCTGCATGCGGGGGGAGCAGTCGACGGTGGTGAGGCCACCCATCGGCGTGCATTCGGGGTCCGCGTTCGGATCGCAATCCGCGAGGTTGCCGTCCTTCAGCCCCGGCGGGTCCTGCTCGATCCAGCGCTGGTTCCTGTAGAGCCAGACCCTCGCCTCCCCGGCCGCGTTCGGCTCGTCTCCCGCGAGGTCACGCGCGGCGTACTGCTCGTCGGTCTCCTCGGCGCCGCGCCCAAGCTCGCGGCGCGGGTAGTGTCCGGTGCCGCCGACGGCGATCGCCTTGCCGGGGCCGATCCAGGCCACGGCGCCGACGTAGCCGGGGTCATCGTTCCCGACCTCGGGGCCATAGACCTGCTTGATCTCGAACACGCCGTCTGGCCGGGTCGTGTAGTGATAGATCGCCGGTGCCCGCTTCGAATCGCCGACGTGCTCCTCGCCACAGTTATCGTCCGCCCTCGCGAACTCGGTGTCCGTGTCGATGCACTGGTCCCCGACGAAGAAGCCCTCTTTACCGGAGCCGAAGAAGTCCGTGCCGAAGAGGTCGACGGTGAAAGGAGTCGGGGATCCCTCGACGAGCTTGGACCCATCGAACACCGCCCCGCCGACCTGCCTGAACTCATCCGTTTCCTTGGGGACTGGGGTGACCTCGGTGTCGCAGGCGTCCTGGCCGAGCTCCTTATTCGCCTCGATGCAGGGGTCCTCGGGCACCTCCTCGGGGGACTGGGCCTGCGCCGTCGCCGCCAGCGCCACGATCGCCGTCAGCGCCGCCGTCGCGAGCACTCGTCGCCGGATCCCTGTCGCTAGGCACCTCACCCAGGAAGGAGAACGCGCGAGATGCAGCGGATCTTCCTGGAACCTGGCTCTCTGATGCCGCCCCGCAGGGGGCAAGCTCTCTAGTAGATGAGGGAGAAACGCCGCTCGCGCAGGACGACGGCCTGGCGGTGTCGCGGACGCCAGCCGAGACGGCGCTGACGGCTGCGCGGCTCGCGACCGACTGCGCGGAGTCGCTGCTCGAGGAAGCGAAGCGCCCGGTGCTGGAGCTTGGAGACGTCGTTGGGCCTGCGCCCCAGGATCTCCGCTATCTCCCCCGTGCGGAGGTCGAGCATGTAACGGAGAGCCAATACCTGCCGCTGCGCCGTGGGGAGGCGCTCGACGAAGAGCAGCAAATCTCCGTCGCTGATCCAGCGCAGCGCGCCGAGCTCGGGCTCGAGCGATCGCTCACGCCGCTCCTCGAGCTCCGCCGGATCCTCCGGCTCGACGCGGCCCCTCTTGCGAAGCTGGCTGATCGCCAGGTTGCGCGCGATCACGAACAGCCAGGCCCGGAAGGGCTGCCTGCGCTGCCGATAGCGCTGCAGCGCCTCGAGGGCCTTCATGAATACCTGCTGCGCAACGTCCTCGGCCTCATGCGGGTCGCGCAGCACGATGCGCAGGTACCCGTAGACGGAATCGAAGTAGCGCTCATAGACCTGGGCGAAGGCCTCCCGCTCGCCGCCCTGGATCCGCGCGACCAGATCCGCCGTATCGGCATCCTCGCGGCGGCGCTCGGCGTCGTCGGCGTACGGCGCCGCTCCGCGGATCGCGCGACCGATCTCGATCTCATCCCCACCCGTCATGGGCAGGGCAATCGTATGCGCCAGCGGGGCCCCGCACAACCCACAACCCACTTGGTAGGCCTCTTAATCCGGGAGCAGCTCGAACGCCTCGCGGTGCCTTGGGCGCACGGCCCCGAAGTGACGACGGTCGAGCGTAATCAGCACGCTCGCATCGAGGCGCTCGGCGAGCGCCACGATCGAAGCGTCGGTCCCACCGAGGGGAAAGTCGGCGTACTGCTCTACCAGCTCGGCGATCCGCGACCAGTCGTCCGCCGCGGGCGCCTCGACGTCCAGCTCGCCCACCCCCGTGAGGAAGGCCGCCTCGGCTGAGGCGCCCAGCCGGCTGCCGACGAAGTAGGTCGCCTCAGCGACGACGAGGGCTGGGATCACCAGGCGCAGCTCCAATCGCTCCAAGACGGCGAGCGACCGCTCGTGGTCGGCGTCGGAGCGGTCAGCCGCGGCGTAGAGCGGCCCAGCGTCAACGACGGCGAGAACTGCCCCACTCCCGGTCGAGCAGCGCCTCCATGTCCCGAGCCGTGTGCCGCCCGCGCCCGGCGCCCACACCGGCGAACGGGATCTCGCGGCTCCCGCTTCCGGTCAGGCCAAAGTGCTCGCTCAGCGCCTCGCGGGCGACCTCGGAGACGGAGCTGTCGCGCCGCTTCGCCTCGCGCCGAAGGAGAGCGGCGAGCTGGTCGGGCAGGCTCAGTGTGGTGCGGTGCATACGTGCATACTAGCACCGCAGTGCCGCGCGGCTTGGGATCAGAAGGACGACCCTGGGGCACCGAAATGCCACGGTCTGGATGGTGTAGCATGCACCATCATGCTCACCGTGCCGGAGGCAGCCCGCCGCGTCGACCGAAAGCCGGAGACGGTCCGGCGCTGGATCCGTGAGGGCAGGCTGCGCGCCCGCAAGGTGGGCACACAGCACGTGATCGAGGAGGCTGATCTGGAGGCCGCTGCGCAGGAGGCCCGGTCCCTGCCGCTGCCCAAGCGCTGGCGACGATTCGATTCGGGGCGGCCGGTCCCCGACATAGTCGCGGCCATCCACCGCTCGCGCCGCGAGCACTGATGCTCGTCCTCGACGCGAGCGTCGCCTTCTCGTCCTGTGTCGCGGCCGATGGGTTCGACGTGTTCGGATCCGAGTCCCTGATCGGCCCCCCACTGATGTGGTCGGAGGCACGCTCCGCGATCCACGAGTTGGCGTGGCGGCGGCAGATAGCCCGGGAGGACGCGGAGGCGACCGCCGCGCGTTTGGAGCGGTGTCCGGTCGAGCCACGTGCTCCCGCCCGGCTGGGAGTCGAGGCCTGGCGACTTGCCGACGAGCTGGGCTGGGCCAAGACCTACGACGCCGAGTACCTGGCTCTTGCGGAGCTGCTCGGCTGCCGCTTGGTCACCCTCGACGCGCGCCTTCGCCGTGGCGCCGATCGACTCGGGTACGTCATCTCCCCTGACGAGATCTGAGGCAATCTGAGGGGGCGCTTGTCCAACCGGCATCAGGCGCACGCGAGAAGGCCCTCCCGACCAACCAGTGTCACCGCCGAGACGGCCAGCGCTCGATCGCGTCTGATCCACGATCCGGGAACGCAACCCCGCCCGCGGCATCGCGGCCAGCGGCCGGGGCGCGCCTGGTGCTGCCTGCTGGTGCCGAGCCGGGTTGGGCAGTGGAGCCCGGGTGAGGGGCTGGGCCGCGGCGGCGTGCTCCCGGCTGCCGACGCGAAATCCAGGCTCGAGCCTGGATGACGCCGCCGATCAAGAGCAGGCTGGTGCCCGCGGCCGCAATCCAGATGCCGGTTCCCTTCGCGGCGTCATAGCTGTAGCCGGAGCTGCTGTACACCTGCTTGGAGACCTGGGTGATCGGCACGCTGCTGAGCACGAACGTGATGACCACGGCGAGCGCTCCAGCAGCAAGCAGCAGGAGCCAAGGCCCCTCGATCCTGCGAAGCGCCACCAGGCCGAGCACAACGAACGCGATGAAGAGGAGCACGGCGTCGCCGGACTCGAGCGCCGTCCAGCCATCCAGGCTCTGCCTTGTGGTTGGCCCGCCCGTACTGCTGGCAAGGGGAATCGTCAGCCAGGTGAAGAAGAGGCTGGCCACCAAAAGGATGGCCCCAGCGAGGCCGAGCCGTGCTGCCGCCACCGAGGGATTACGAGGCGCCGGCATGGCGGGCTCTAGGGTCAGCCCGCCGGGCCGCGCTTGGGTCGGCGCTGGGGCTGGGTGCCCGGGGTCGAGCTGGGCTGGTCGTAGGCCGGGGTTCCCTTGCCGGGCGAGGTGGGGTCGTAGCTGCGGGTGCCGCCCGTGTGCTCGGGCTCGGCGTAGGTCTGGGTGCCCGCTGTCGGCTCCGGTATCTCAAAGGTGCGCTGGCGGGTGGGGTCGCGGCGCTGCTCGCGGCGGCGCTCCTTGGTCTCGACGTGCTCGAAGTGGGTCATCTCCCGGAAGTCGGCGACGCGGTGCTCGATCTCGCGCTCGCTGAGCCGCGCCAGCCGGCGGGCCCCGAACTCCTCGACGCAGAAGGAGGCGACCACCGAGCCGTAGGTGACGGCGCGGCGCAGGATCGCCTCGTTCAGCTCGGCGCCGGGAAAGAGATCGAGGCAGCCCATGAAGGCGCCGGCGAAGGCGTCGCCGGCGCCTGTCGGGTCGGCGATCTGCTCGAGCGGGTAGCCGGGAAGCGTGTAGTAGCCGTCCCTGGTGAGCAGCGAGCAGCCGTGGGGGCCGCGCTTCACCACCACCGCCTGCGGCCCCCAGGACATGATCTCCTGGGAGGCCTCGAGCAGCACGGGCTTATCGGTGAGGGCGCGGGCCTCGTCGTCGTTGAGCAGCACGATGTCCACCGCGCCGATCGCCTCGACCAGCGCGTCGCGCTCCAGGTGGATCCAGAAGGCGATCGAGTCGAGCGCCGACCACTTGGCCCCCTTCCACTGCTCTCGCACGGGCAGCTGGACCTTCGGGTCCATGCTCGCCAGGAAGATGCAGTCCGCCTCCCGAGCGGCCGCCGACAGCTTCGGCCTCCAGCCCTCGAACACGTTCAGCTCGGTGTCCTCGGTGTGGGCGACGAAGAGGTCGTAGTCGTAGCGGCCTCGCCAGGCGAACGTCCTCTCTCCCGAGAAGAGCTCGACCCCGGTCGTCTCTATGCCCCGCTCCGAGAGCAGGTCCATCTCGGCCTGGCCGAAGTCGTCGCCGATCGGACCCACCATCTGGGCCTCGGTGAAGCGGGAGGCGGCGAGCGCGGCGTGCACCGCTGAGCCGCCCAGCTCCCGCTCGGCCGACCCGAACGGCGTCCTCACCGAGTCGAACGCGATCGAGCCGACGACGGCGACGCTCACGTGCGGCCTCCAGCTTTCAAGACAACCGCTCTCTGCCTACGCATTGGGTAGGGCAGCGGCTCGGGCCCTTCAGGGCGAGTTCGAGGCACCTTACGTAGCCACGACTGTCGTTGTGTAGCAGTAAGCCACGGTGCCCAAGATGCCCGTGGTGCCCAATATGCCACCCTGCGGGACGCATCCAGCGGGGACCCATGCCTCGTGGAAGACCGGGATCCCGCTGCCCGTCGCCGCTCCAGCCTCGTACCTAGTCCGAAACTCAAGGACCTGATCCGGCGTGGTGGCGTAACTACCCGAGAGTGAGGTGGAGCTCAATCCAGGGTTGTTCTCGGACGCGACGCTTCTGTAAGGCGGAATCCAGGTGCCGCGAGGGTCAATCTCCCTCGGATTACGAACCTGCACATATATCCCCGTACCGGTCATGTTCCAGTTGCATCCAATACTGGCGCTGAAGTTGACGGACCTCGTCCCGCCGGTCCCGCTCACCGTGTAGTTGTCGCCGCCCGAGCAGCGCGTGCCAGCCGCCCAAGCGATCTGGAAGCTTGAACTTGCGGCCGAGGATGTAGCCGCGGGCACGAGACCCACGAGCCCGACGCCCGCGAGGGCTAGCGCCAGGTAGCGAAATCTCGACATCAGGAACCCCCTTCTATGTCCTTCGATGATCTCGGATGACGTCGACGTGGTGCTCCATGGGTAAGTAAGTAACAGTGCTTCGGCCCGAAATCGGTCGAAGGAAGGATGCCGACGACCCGACTCACCGGCGCCTGCGCTTCTTCTTTTTGCACTTCTTGCGCTTCTTTCCCTTCCCGGCCTTCTTGGCGCCCTTCTTCTTGCCCTTGCACTTCTTGCCCTTGACCTTGTGCAGCGTGCGGGCGTCGGCGATCTGGACGATGCCGCCCTCGGGCCCGCCGACCTTGTTGTAGAAGCAGAAGAAGTCGCCGCTCTGCTGGCACTGCTGGGAGGTGACCGCGTCGAGCGTGTTGGCGCGCACCTCCTGCACCGTCACCCCGACGTGGGTGGGCCTATAGGCCTTGGGGATTCGCAGGCGCAGGTCGATGTGGCCGCGGTCGAGCTTGAAGGGCTTGAACTTGGCCAGCCCCGTGAGCGGGCAGCCGGCCGCACGGGCGAGGGCGGCGGCGCGGGCCGCGCCGCCCTTGACGGCAGCGGCGCTGGCGGTGGCCTTCGGCCGGAAGACGAC
>JBOGZI010000138.1:0-12244 GCA_050697275.1 Solirubrobacterales bacterium
CCCACGGCGGCGGCGCCCGCGCCCTGCCGGAGTGCCCCCCGGCCGGCCGCAGACGGACGGTGATCCCGCCTCGGCCGGTGGCTCTTCCCGCCGCGCACGAGCAGCGCGAGCATCGCCACTAGCGACAGCTCGCCGCAAAGGCCCAAGGGCCCTCGATCAGCAGCGGCCCCGGACGCCGATCAAGTCGATCCAGCTCGCGTTGAGTCAGGCCCAGGACCAGCACCGAGGCCGGCGGCGGCCGTGGCCGGCGCCGGATCGTGACCTCGCCTGGATCCAGGTGCAGTTGCATCGCGAGCACTGCGACGCCGTTGATCACATTGATCGAACCAGCCGCCGCCAGGGCGCCGCAATCCGATCCGGCCTCGACCGCGGGCTGGCGGGTCAGGACCTCGATTTCGCCGAGCTCCTCGGCGCCGATCAGCCCGTTCGAGTGAGCGTCGGCGATCCGCTCGAGATCGCGCGGCAGAGCGACCGCGATCGCTATCGCGGCGGCGGCGAGCACGAGACGCCCCAGCTGCGATCTGCCCAGGCGGACCGCTGCGGCTGCTGACAGGGCAACGAGCGCCGCAGCCGGAAGGATGATGAAGCGGCTGGAATAGGGGAAGCCGACGACTTTCAGGAAGATGACCGCCGCTAGGACCAGTAGCGGGATCAGGGCCACCGGCAGCAGCGAGCCGGTGTCGTCATCGCCGGCCCGCGGTCCTGCCCGGGCCCAGAGGACGAAGACCCCCAGGGTGACGGCGACAATCGCCAGCGGCCAGCCGAGCAGGTCGGGGAGGCCCGGCACGAGGGGCTCGATCAGATCGTGTCCCGGCAGCCAGCCGAACCGAGTGGTCTCGTCCCCTCCCTGTGGCTGGTAACCGGCTGCCGCCAGCTCGCTCTGGTAGTCGCCACGCGCCTTGGCCGCGGTGCTGAACGGATCTCCTGTGAGGACCAGGTCGAAGCCGGCCCAAAGCGCCGGTCCGCACAGCACCAGCGCCACGATGCCCGGCGCCGGGCGTGCCCTCGCCCGCAGCAGCAGCCACGCTCCGTAGGCGCCGCTGAGGACCCAGGCCTCGGGCCGGAGCAGGCCGGCCGTGGCCAGAAGCGTCAGCGCCTTCCACCGATTCCCCACGGGGCTCTCGATCGCAGCCACGGCGGCGAGCAGCACCAGGGCCGTGAACGGGATGTCGATCACGGCGATCTGGGCGTACTCGACGATCTGGGGCCGGGTCAGGATCAAGCCGACGGCGAGAACGCCCGCGACAAGACCGCCGAACTGCCCGGCGAGCCGGAAGCAGGCGTAGGCGAGAGCGATCAGCGAGGCCACCGCGAGCACCCGGTAGCCGTCGATCATGCCGTCGGGGCCGAGGGGCGAGAGCGCCACCCCCACTGCGGTCGGCAGCGGATGTTGAACGGGCATCAGCGGCGCGGTGAGGTCCGGGATATCGCCGCGACTCAGCTCACCCCCCCAGGCGAGGGCGATCACCGCGTCGGCGTTGAGATATGTAGCCGGAAACCAGACGAGCGACAGCACCACCAGAGCGATGAGCGCGACCGCCACGGCGGCGACTCGCGTGCCGAGCGCCCGGCGACTAGCCCACGAGCTCAAGGTCGTCGAGCTCGCCTTCGACCTCACCCTCCCGCTCGAGGTATTCGCCCCTCGTGTTCACCGACCAGACGTCCCGCGATCCGCCGTCGATCAGGTTCATGGTGGCGAGGATCGCGGTCGCCATCGAATGGTCCTGGTTGTTGTACCGATGCAGCCCGTTGCGACCGCAGGTGACCAGGTTGGAGAGATGCTCGAGATATCCGCGGATCTCGGCGACGGCCTCACGGTAGTCGGGGTCGTAGATCGGGTAGGCACGCGGGACCGTCACCTTCACTCCGTCGACGACCTGATCGGGATCGATAAGGCCGATCGCGGCGAGCTCGGAGGTCGCGAGCTCGACGGCCTCGGTGTCCGGCATCCGCCAGATGTCCTCGTCGGAGAAGCAGAAGTACTCGACTCCGAGGCAGTTCTGCCCCGGTGGGACCATGTCCTCGCTCCAAGCCCCGAAGTTCTGCACCCGCCCGGCCCTCGTCCTCGGATCGTGCAGGTAGATCCAGTTGTCGGGGAACAGGCTTTGCCCCTCGATCATCAGCGCAACGAGACAGAGGTTGCGAAACCCAAGCCGAGAGGCGGACTCGCGCACGCCCTGCGGCGGTGCCGGCTCCAGTGCCTCGATCAGATCCGGGAGCGCCATCGTCGACACGACCCCCTCCACCGGGTACTCCGTCAGGGTTCCATCGCCTTCTACGACCACGCTGGTGACGCGCCCGCCCTGGTGCCGGATCGACGTGCAACGCTGGTGCAGTCGTACCGGGACGCCATGGGACTCGACCCGGGAGCGAAACGCCTCCCACATCTGCCCGGGGCCGAGCCTCGGGTACTCGAACTCGTCGATCACCGTCGGCGCCGCCTTGCCGCGGCGGGACAGGCGGACTATCCCGAGCAGCGCCTGCAGCAGGCTGAAGCCCTGGATCCGCTGGGCCGCCCACTCCGACTGGATCTCGGAGCCCGGGACCCCCCAGACCTTCTCGGTGTAGGAACGGAAGAAGTTCTCGTAGATGCGACGCCCAAAGCGCGCCACCACCCACTCCTCGAAGGTCTTGGGCTCCGCACCGCGAAAGCGCAGCAGCGAGCGGAGGTAGGAGAGGGCACAGCGCATCGACTCCCAAGGCCCCAGTCTCCGGAACACGTCCTCGGCCCGCAGCGGGTAGTTCAGGAAGCGACCGCGAAAGTAGATCCGCGAGAGCCGCCTTCGCAGCAGGAACTCCTCACCCAGGGTCTCCCGCCAGAGACGGCGCACGGGCGCGAGCCTCGTGTAGAAGCGATGACCGCCGAGATCGAAGCGGTAGCCCTTGAACTCGACGGTCTTCGCGATCCCACCGACGCTTCCCTCAGCCTCGAACACCACCCCCGGGCTTCCAGTCCGGGCGAGCACGTCCGCGGATGTGAGCCCGGCTGGGCCCGCGCCGAGCACCGCGATCCCGACGCTCTGCTCCACGTTGTCCGTCAAGTGCTCGATCCTATACGGCATGTGGCGCGGCCAACAAGCTTCCCGTTGCGGCGCCCGAGCGGCCGGCTACTGGGCCGCTAGCCTTCCCGCGTGCCCGTCCTCGTCGTAGGCTTGGACTCCGCTGACCGCGGGCTTCTGTTCGAGTGGGCCCGCGAAGGGGAGCTGCCCGCCCTCGCCGGACTGATGGAGACGGGGTCGACCGCGAGGCTCCGCTCGGTCGCCGAGCTCCTGCCCGAGTCCGTCTGGCCGACCGTGTTCACGGGCTGCGGCCCGGGCCGGAACGGTCACTACAACCATCGCTGCGTGAGGCCGGGGACCTATTCCCTGGTGCCCTCCCCCGGGCGCACCTACAAGCGTCCGCTCTGGGAACTCGTCTCCGAGAGGGGAGGAAGGGCCCTGCTGCTCGACGTGGCCTACACCGATCCGGTGCCGAGCGAGCGGGTGGTCCAGGTCGCGGGTTGGGGCCTTCGAGGTGCGCTCAAGCCGCGGTCCTGGCCGCCCGAGCTGCTCGGATCGCTCCAGGCACGGCACGGCGCTTACGCGAGGGGGCTGGAGGAGCACTACGAGCGCTCGAAGCGCGCCGAGCGCCGCCACCTGCGCGAGTCGATCCGGATGGCCGGCAGGCGCACCCAGATCGCGCTGGAGCTGATGGCGACCAACGACTGGGACCTCACGGTGATCGACTACTGGGAGCCCCACAATGCGGGCCACGTCTTTCACCCGTACCTCGACGGGCCCGTTGCGACCAGAGGCGATCGGGGGTTTGCGCGCGCCCTGCTCGACGTCTACAGGGCGGTCGACGAGGGGCTGGGCCGCCTGCTCGAGGCCGCGGCTCCCGAGACCGACGTGATCGCGCTATCACCGTACGGGCTGCGGCGCAACAGGATCGGGGACAGGATCCTCCCGAGAGTCCTGACCGGCCTCGGCTACACCGTCGAGCGGCCGGTCCCGCCGCTGGTCCGCGCCGCCCATCTCGCGCGCTCCGCCTTTCCGAACTCGATCCGGCGCCAGGTGAACGAGCGGCTACCCATCGATGCCCGGATGCGGCTGATGGAGCGCATGTGGGCTGAGCCCGTGGACTGGAGCCGGACCCGTGCGGTCGCCGAGGCCGAGATCGGCCACGGCTGGATCCGGATCAACCTCCGCGGGCGAGAGCCGCAGGGCACGGTGGACCCCGGCGCCGAGTACGAGGAGCTGTGCGAGGAGATCGGCTTCGAGCTGTGCTCGCTGACCGACGGCGAGACGGGAAAGCCCATCGTGGCCGCCGTGGAGCGCTCCTCCGACCTACTCGGCGGAGAGCATGTCGCGGAGCTCCCGGACCTCCTCGTCCGATGGCGGGAGGGCCCCTTCGTCAGGTCGGCACGCCACCCTCGCCTCGGGCTGATCAAGGGGGACGTGCACGACGTGCCGATGACGGAGCACTCGGGAGAGGGTTTCGCGATCGCTGCCGGTCCGCGAATGCGCAGCGGCGCTGATCTGGACGGCGCCGAGATCGCCGACCTCGGCGCCACCCTCGCCTACCTGCTGGGCTGTCCGGTGCCCGAGGACATGGATGGCCGGGTGCTGACCGAGCTGATCGAACCGCGGGCGCTGGCGGTGGCGCCGCCAACCCGGGAGGCGATCGATTGGTTCGACGAGCGCTGGGGCTCCGGCGAGGCGGCATAGGTGAAGATCGCCGTGATCGGCAACGGCTGGGCCACCCGGCAGCTGCACCTGCCGGCGCTTCGCGCGGTCTCCGACGCCGAGCTCGTCGGCGGCTGCGACACGGATCGCGAGCGGCGTTCGGCGTGGCAGCGTGAGACCGGGACCCCGGTCTTCGAATCGGCCGAGGAGCTGCTGGAGCGCTGCCGGCCGGAGGCGGTGATCGTCGCCACCCCTCCGGACTCCCATGCGTCCCTGGCGATCGCCTCGGTCGAGTCCGGCGCGCATCTCATCTGTGAAAAGCCCCTCGCCGACAGCCTCTCCGAGGCCGATCGGATCCTGGCCGTCGCGGAGGCGGCGGGCCGGCGGGTCGCCGTCAACCAGCACATGCGCGAGACCCCGATCTTCACGGCATTGCGCCGGCGGATCGAGTCCGGTGTCGACGGGCGGCTGGTCCTCTGTCAGGTGACGCAACTCGTCGAGTCAGGGGCGGGATTGGACGAACGGGCGGAATGGAGGCGCAGGTTGGCCGACGGTGTGCTGCTCGAGGGCGGGATCCACCTCGTCGACCTGGTCAACTACCTGCTGGGGGCTCCGCCGCTCGCCGTCACGGCTCATCGGTCCGCGGGCCCACGGGGCGGCACCGGCGACCCGATCGCGCTGGTCACCTCCGAGCACCCGGCGGGGACCTTGGCGCAGGTCACGATGCACCGCCTGTTCCCGGCGACGACTCGCTACGTGGAGGTCCGCGCCGACTGCGAGCGCGCCTCGCTTCGGGCGTCGATGGGAGGTCGCGCGCTGCTGCAGGTCGGCAAGGAACGGGGGCATCGCGCCGGTGCCCGCCTGGACCTCGCCCCCGGAGGGCTCGCATGGGTCGAGCAGGGCCGGCGCCGGCACACCCTGGCGCGAGCGCCGCGGCCGGCGGGCGTGCATGGGTCGACGGCTCTGCTGGCGGACGCGATCGACGCCTTCCAGCGTGATCGCGAGCCACGCTCGAGCGGCCGTCACGCGAGGGACGCGCTCGCGGTCGTCGAAGCCGCCTACCGCTCGGCGACGGAGGGCCGGCGGGTCGAGGTCGGCTGACGCCGCCCCCGCGGTCCGAGCTCGGCCAGCGCGCGGTAGCGATCCAGCGTTGTCCGGGCCGTCGTCTCCCAGCGAAAACGGGCCGCCCGCACGAGGCCGCGCTCGCGGAGTCTCGCCCGCAGGGCCTCGTCGCGGAGCACGCGCCGCAACGCACCGGCGAGGTGAGCGGCGTCTCCGACCGGAACCAGCTCGGCGGCCCCGTCGAGGTTCTCGGCGAGCGCCGATGTGCGGGTGGCCACGGTGGGAACGCCGCTCGCCATCGCCTCCAAAGGCGGCAGGCCGAATCCCTCCGCCCTCGACGGGTAAACGAAGGCGCGCGCGTTTGCGTACAGCGCCGGCAGGATCGCCTGGTCGACGTAACCCGCGAATCGGACCCGCCCGCGCAGATCCGGGCGGCGAGCTCTGGCGAGCAGGCCGCGGTAGCCCCATCCCCTCTTCCCCGCGATCACCAGCTGTTCCTCCGTGTCGCCGCTGGCGATCAGGCTGAGATATGCCTCCAGCAGAGTCTCGAGCCCCTTGCGCGGTTCGAGCGATCCGACGAAGAGGGCGTACGGCCCATCGATCCCGAGCGAGGGAATCCCAGGGCCCGAGCCGGTCGCGGCCGCCGGCGAGAACTCCGAGCTCACCCCCTCCGGGATCGTGCAAACCCGCTCGGCGGGCACGCCGAAGGCCCCCTGGACATCGGAACCCACCTGCGCGGAGGGGACCACGATCAGGTCGGCGCGCCGGACACTCGCGTGGATCGCCCGGCGGAACGCCCAGCTTCGGCGCAACCGCGTATGGCACTCCGGCAGCGACAGCTGCGTCAGGTCGTGAACAGTGAGCAGATGACGCGCCCTCCCCCTCACCATCGGCATCACCTGTGAGGGCGAGTGGATCACGTCCAATCTCATCGCGCTCGCCAGCACCGGCAAGCCGGCCTGCTGAAAGGCGAGGCGGGTCGCCCGAGCGCGTGTGGCCACCGGCAAGACCGAGAAGTTCGACGGCTGGGTGTCGCGCAGCAACGCTCTGTCCTCGAGGTTGGCGAAGAGGAAGTACCGCCCCTCGGTGTCCGCCCGGGCGAGCTGTGCCAAGAGGTGCTTCAGATAGTTGTCGGTCCCAACGTGGTGCCGCCGCAGCGAGGTGACGTCGATCCCGATCCTCAAGCTTCTCGTCCCGGGGTCGGCTCGCCCACGGCCCAAAGCTAGCGGCTGGGCCGATGTCTCGCGACCGTCACGGGTAGCATCGCCTCCCCGACAGGAGGACGACCTCGTGAACTCGATGCCGGCGAGCGACGTAGGGATGCGGGCGCACCGTCAAGGAGAGCTGGTTCTCAGCCTCGCGCTGGCGGATCTCCGCGATCGCTACGGGCGGGGTCGTTCGCAGCTGCTCAAGTGGCTCGTCGATCCCTACGCGGTCTGCGGCGTGTACCTGGCGTTCGTCGTCCTCATCATCGATCGAGGCGGCGAGGCTCCGGGCCTGGCGGTCGCGTGCGCGGTCGTCCCGTTCCAGCTCTTCATGACGACGACTTTCAACGCGCTGCAGCTCGCCAGGGACCGCCGCAGCCTGATCCAAAACGTGCGCTTTCCGCGAACCCTTCTGCCGGCCGCGACCACCGTCACCGAGACGCTCGGCTTCGCGGCCAGCCTCACCCTGCTCGCCCTGATGATGGCCGTGTACGCGGTCGCGCCCACACCGTGGCTGCTCTGGCTACCGGCCGTGGTCGCGGTGACGATCGTGTTCGCGATGGCCTCCGCCTACCCAGCCGCCCTGTTCGGCGTCTGGTTTCGCGAGTTCGTCCCGTTCGCGCGCAGCGCCGTTCGCGTCTTCTACTTCCTCGCTCCGGGCGTCGTGGCGCTGGCGCAGGTTCCGGGCGCCGCGAACGAGCTCGTCCGCCTCAACCCCCTGACGGGCATCTTCGAGGCCTATCGGGACGTGCTGCTCTACGGGCAGGGGCCCGCCGTCTGGGAGCTCGCCTATCCCCTTGCCTTCGCCGCCCTCATGGCGGCGATCTTCGTGCCGCTGTTCCGGCGCGAGCAGCGGGAGCTCGCGAAGGTGGTCTGATGGCGACGATCAGGGCTAGAGGTCTGGGAATCAGCTTTCACTTCGATCGTCAGCAGCGCGTGCTGACGGCGCTCCGCGCTCAGTTCGCCCGCTCGAGCACAGAGACCTGGGGATTACGCGGGACCGATCTCGAGATCGGCCCCGGTGAGGGCGTTGGCCTGATCGGGCCCAGCGGATCGGGGAAGACGACCCTCCTGCGGGCGATCGCGGGGGTGCTTTCGGGCGACGAGGGTTCGATCGAGGTGACCGGAAAGGTCGCGAGCCTGCTCTCGGCGGACGCCGGCACACTCGGCACGCTGACGGGGCGCGAGAACGCGATGCTGCTCACGGTGCTGGCCGGGCTGAGCCGCAGGGAGGCCCGCGGTCGAATGGATGCGATACGTGAGAGCAGCGGACTCGAGGACGCGTTCGAGAGGCCGGCCTCGAGCTATTCGCAGGGGATGCTGGCGCGGCTCTCCTTCACCGCGGCGATGCAGGCGCGGCCCGCGATCCTTGCCCTGGACGAGATCCACGAGGCATTCGATCATCCCTTCCGCGCCGTGCTCGAGCGGACCGCCCGTGAGCTGCTCGCCGCCGGCGGGATCCTGATCGCCGCCGGGCACGACCATGACGTACTCAGTCGGCTCTGCGAACGGGCGGTGCTCCTCGATCACGGGAGGGTGCGGGCCGACGGACCGTTCAGCGAGGTGCGGCGCCGGTACCTGGATCAGGAGACGCGAGCCGCGACAGGCCTCACCCCCGCCGCCGCGGGGGAGCTCGCGAGCATGCGAGGCGGAGGCTCATGAGACTGAGCTGCGTGATCCCGGCCACCGATGGCCCGCCGACGCTGGCGCGGTGCATCGATGCCATCCGCCACGCCGAGGGGCCGCCGGACGAGCTGATCGTGGTCACCGAGCCCGCCACGGCGGGGCCGGCGGCGGCACGGAACCTGGGCTCGCTGAGGGCGACCGGGGAGGTCCTGGTCTTCGTCGATGCCGACGTGCTCGTCCACGCTGACGCCTTCGTGCGGATCCGGGCCGCCTTCGAGCGCGAGCCGGCGATGACGGCGCTGTTCGGGTCCTACGACGACACTCCGGAAGCTGCCGGGGCGGTGTCGGGCTTCCGGAATCTGCTCCACCACCACATCCACCAGGAGGCGGGAGGGGCAGCGGGCACGTTCTGGGCCGGGCTCGGGGCAGTCCGGCGCGACGCGTTCGCCGCGACGGGCGGATTTGACTCCGAGCGACACCCGTACTACGTGGAGGACATCGAGCTCGGCATGCGGCTCACCGCTGAGGGTGCACGGGCGCGCCTCGACCCGATGCTGCAGGGAACGCACCTGAAGGGCTGGACCCTGACCCAGATGGTCCGCAGCGACTACCTGGGCCGCGGGCTGCCCTGGGCGAGGCTCCTGTTGAGATCCCGGCGGCTGCCCGCCACGCTCAACCTCGGCTGGCGCCACCGGCTCTCCGCGCTCGCCAGCGTCGCCGGCGCCGTGGCCCTGGCTCTGCGTCGCCCCCGCGCGGCCGGTATCGCTCTGCTGTCCCTGCTCGCCCTGAACGCCCGCTTCTACCGACTGCTCTGGCGGAGACGGGGCCCCTCGCAGGCGGTCGCCTCGGTCGGACTCCATACCCTCCACCACCTGACCGGCGTCGCGTCAGCTGCGACGGTCGCGATCGAGTCGCTGATGGCCCGCATCGCCGGTTCCAGATCAGCCGACAAGTCCGGCGCCGGCACGCCGCGGAGTCGCGAAGCAGCTCCACCGGCGACGTCGGCCGGTCAGGACCGGCTCATGAACGAGTTCGGCACCCCGAGCACCGGCTCCTCGCCCACGACCGCGAAGCCGAAGCGCTCGTAGAACCCGACGTTCTCGGGCTCATCCGAGCCGGCCGCGGTAGAGAGCCCGGGGTTAGTCTCAGGGCGTGCTGCGCCGCAGGCCGTTCGCGCTGCCCCAAGTCGAGCAGCTTCCTGCGCTGATCGCGGTGTTGCAGGACACCGAGCTGGTCGCTCCAGAGGACCCCCCGCGGTTCGTCGAGGCGGTCGTCGCCCACCGGATCGTGGGCGCGGCCGCCACAGCGCTCGACGCGAACAGCCTGGTGCTGCCGTCGACCCGGAGCCAGGAGCTGCGGGACGCCGAGGGGGTGGGCGTCCTGCGCTCAGCGATGATGCGCCGCGAGCTTGGCCTCATCGCCGAGCCCGTCTCGGAGGCTATTGAGGCACTCCCGATCGTCCTCAAGGGGCCGGCGATCGCGGACCGCTTCTACCCGGATCCGCGGCTGCGGAGCTTCGGCGACCTGGATCTGCTGGTGCCGCGCGAACGCCTTGGTGACGCGGTTGCGACGCTCGAAGCGCTCGGCTACGAGGAGAGCGTCGAGCTACGCGAGGGCTTCGGAGCCACCCATGGCCACGACGTCCACATGTCGCGCAGCCTGGGTCGTCACAGAACCGATGTGGAGCTTCACTGGCGGGTGGGCGATGACGCCCTCGGGCAAGCGCTCGCCCACGAGGCGCTGGTGGATCGCGCGGTGCCAGCAGGGAGCGACCGTACGTCCCTCTACCCGTCAACCGGCGATCAGCTGCTGGTGTGCTCCATGCACCTGCTCAGCGACCGGCTCAAGCGGCTCGCCTGGATCGAGGACCTCCGCCGCATCTCTCTCGGGCTCGACGAGGACGCCTGGAGAGAGGCGTTCGAGCGTGCCGGCACGCTGGGACTCCTCTGGGTGCTCAATCGCGCGCTCGACTACGCCGCCCATCACCTCGACTACCGGCGAGCGCGACCCCTCCCCGCGGGCGAGCCCCCACGGTGGGGGCCGATTCGTGCCGTGGAGGAGCTCGACCTCCGCGCGTCGCTTCATCTGGGGCGGCTCGCGGCACTCCCCTGGCGGCGGCGTCCCCGCTACCTGCGGCATGTGCTCCTCCCGAGCCGCGCCGGCTTGCGTGGAACGGTGGGGGCCGACGGCGCCGGCCGGGTTCGAATGGCGCTCCGCCATCTGACTCGCATTGCGCGCGGCGCCACGCCCCACCGCTGACGATGGCGCGCTTTCTGATCATCCCCCACGCACCGGGCGGCACCCTCGCCCACCTGGCGGCGTGCTCGGCCGTGGCGGGAGCTCTGCGGGACCGCGGCCACGAGGCGATCTTCGCCTACGGCGGGTCGCGGCCGGAGCTCCTGGAGCGCGCTGGATTCGAGTGGCGCCCGATCGTCGAGGCGGGCGGCCCGATGTACTGGGAGTGGTTCGACGGCCCCGAGCATCTGGAGGGGATCGTCTCTTCCCAACTCGACCTGATCGAGCGGCTGCAGCCCGCGGTCTGCGTGACCAGCGCGGGGTTCGGCGGCATCGCCGCCGAGATAAGGGGAGTACCGGAGCTGGCGCTGATGCACGGCCTTTGCGGCTCGCGCTATGGGCGCCCCGCCGTCCGACCCTGGATGCTCCGCGATGCCGCCCGGCATCCAACCCGGCTTCTCGGCCACCTCCGCTCGCGGCGCTCGCGGCCGGAGCGCGACCAGGCGATGGCGGTCATAGTCGAGGTGCGGCGGCGGCGACGCCTCCCGCCGCTCGACACTCCCGGCGGCGTCATGCGCAGCGCCGACTTGGTGGCCTGCACCACCACCCCGATCCTCGATCCGACGCGAGGGCTCCCCGGACACTGGCGCTACGTCGGGCCCCTGAGCTACGGCAGCGACGGCGCCGCGCCCGAGCCATCGGCCGTCGAAGCGCCTCGGGTCTACGTCAGCCAGGGATCGACCGGGTCGCCGAAGCTCCTGCGGGACAGCGTCGCCGAGCTCTCAGCTGAAGGCTTGGAGGTCGTGGTCTCGACGGGCGGCCTGTGCGACCCCGGGGAGCTGCGAGACCTGGGGCCGGGAGTGATCGCAACAGCCATTGCCGATACCCGTAGCGAGCTGGAGGCCGCGGACGTGGCGGTGATCGCCGGGGGGCACATGACCGCGATGGAGGCGCTTCTCTCCGGGACGCCGACCGTGGTGGTTCCGCATACCCGCCAGCAGGCCGCCGGCGCGCTGCGAGCCCAGCGGCTGCGCACCGGGGTGGCGCTCTGGCCGCGCGTCCCCCGGGGAGCGATCGCCCGCGCAACGCGCCGGATCCTGCGAGACGACGGCTATTCGACCAGGGCGAGCGAACTCGCCACGCAGCTCAACGCGGGCTGGAACGGCAATCTCCGCGCGGCCACCCTGGCCGAGGAGCTGATCGGCTCCGAGCCCGCCTAGCGGCCGCGTTCAGCCTCAGCGAAGCCGGGTGGTGGCTCCCTCCAGCGGGCGCAGCGAGCGCTTCAGGCGCATGTCGCTTTCTACTACGTCGTCGCCCGTGATAGTTCCCGCGGCGGTCACGGCCGGGGCGTCCTCGGTGTCGACCTCCTCGACCGAGGGGGGCTCGTAGTCCGGCTTGGCCTGCTTCGAGAGCGCTTCGTGTTCGGGCGTCGGGTCCTGGCTCATCTCGCCT
>JBOGZI010000139.1:0-10083 GCA_050697275.1 Solirubrobacterales bacterium
GCAGGGAGCCGCCGGCGAGCTCACCGCGCAGGCCCCGCCGGCGGTCATGGCCTGGGTCGTGCTCGCCGCCGCGCTGCTCGCGGTGCTCAGCATCTTCGTGCCGCCGGCCTCGGTCCTGGCGCTTGCCGCGCTCTGCTGGCTGGCCCTGGCTCGCCGCCGCCGAGAGCAGCGAAAGCACGAGGGCCTGCGGGTGCTGCGCTAGCCGGGCCGCGATCGCCGTGCCACGCAAACTGGTCCTCGTCGTCGTCGACGCGCTGCACCCGGCGATGCTCCGCCGCGCGGTCGACGAGGGCGTCGCGCCGACCTTCGCGGCCCTGCTCGAGCGCGGCCGGCTGGTCGAGGACTGCGTCTCCAGCTTTCCCTCCGTGACCCCGGTCGCCAGTTCCGAGATGCTGACCGGGATGGGCCCGGACGGCCACTGGGTGATCGGCATGAACTGGTTCCACCGTCTCGAGCGCCGCTACATCGAGTACGGCTCCTCGTTCGAGGCGACCCGCACCTTTGGGCTCTTCCGGGCGATGTACGACCTCGTCTACAACATGAACCTGGACCACCTCAGCTGGGAGGCGCCGACGGTCTTCGAGCGCTTCGGCGACGCCGGGGTGCGAACCGCGGCGACCCCGTTCCTGATCTACCGCGGCCGCCGCCGCCATGAGCTCAGCCTCGAGGGGCTCGCCCGGATGGCCGCCGCGGCGGCCAACTTCCGCCACGCGGTCTGGGGGCCGGACGAGTTCTTCTACGGCGACCTCTACTCGAGCCGCCCCACCGGCTGCGGGCCCAGCTTCACCAGGCCCGGCACCCGGGACGAGTACTCGGCCTGCGTCGCCGAGGAGCTGGTCAGGGAGGGCGCCTACGACTTCCTGCTCTTCAGCCTTCCGGACAACGACTTCCACTCGCATCGCTTCGGTCCCGAGGAGACGGTCGACTCGATCGCGAAGGCGGACGCGAACTTCGCCCGGATCGTCGAGGCGGGCGGCGGGCTGGACCGCTTCCTCGACCAGCATGCGGTCATCCTCACAGCCGACCACGCCCAGGTCCCGGTTCAGCACGGCCTGCCCCTTGCGGAGCTGCTCGCCGAGGACTGGGCGGTGCTGCAGCCGAACGCGGACCGCCCCGAGGAGGCGGAGATCGCGGTCAGCCCGACCTCGCGGGCGGGGGGCGTCTACATCCTCGATTCGGGGCCGGGGCACGACGCCGCCCACGACCGCGTGCGAGGGCGCCTTCGCGGTACCGAGGGGATCGACCTGGTGGCCTGGCTCGCGGGCGCGGACGGGGCGCCCCTGCCCCGGCATGGCGTCGGGCTGCCGGGCGGCGATCCGGTCTACGGCGTGGTCGAGCGGAACGGGTTCGAGCTTCGCTTCCGCCCCGGCGGCCAGCTCCGCGATGCGCGTGGGACCGGCTGGGAGCTGCACGGCGAGCCGGAGGCCCTGGCGGCGGACATCACCCGGGGCCGCTTCGACGCCGAGGCCTACCCGGACGGGCTGGCGCGGCTCTGGTCCGCCCTCACCTCGCCGCATGCCGGCGACGTGCTGATCTCCGCCGCGGACGGCTACGAGTGCGTCGACTGGGGCGGCGTCAGCCACGCCGGCGGCGGCAGCCACGGGTCGCTCGGCCGCGAGGACTCCGTCGGGCCCGTCCTCTTCGTAGGCTGCGGGCCGAGGCGGCCGGAGAGGAACGCGCAATGGGCACTACGCGACCTCGCCCCGATCATGCTCGACTATTTCGGGGTGAAGCGCGGATGAGCAAGCGATGAAGTCGGGGCGGGCAGCGCGATGAGTCCGGTCGAGACGGCGAGGCGGATCGGCCGCGGCACCAAGCGGATCGGCCGCGGGACCCGTAAGCCGGAGAACTGGGTTCAGCTCTTCCAGTTCGGGATCGTGGGGATCTCCGGCTACTTCGTCAACCTGGCCGTGTTCGCGCTGCTCACGGCCGTGCTCGACGTCCATCACATCCCGGCCGCGGTGGGCGCCTTCGGCGTCGCGGTCACCAACAACTTCTGGTGGAACCGCCACTGGACCTTTGACGCGAAGCACGGCCACCCGGGCTTCCAGGCGGCTCGCTTCTTCACCGTCAGCGTGCTCGCCCTCGGGGTCAACCTCGTGGTGCTCGAGGTGCTGGTCCGGTCCGGCGCACCCGAGCTCGCCTCGCAGGCGATCGCGGTGGCCGTCGCGATGCCCTTCAACTTCGTCGGCAACAAGCTCTGGACCTTCGCGTAGGGGCCGCAGTGCTCGACCTATGCTGGGCGGCCGCATGCGTCCCCGCTTGATGGCGAAGCCGTGCGGCGTCGGGCTCGTTGTCCTCGGGACCATGCTGCTCGCCCCCTCGGCGGCCCACGCGGTGCTCGCGCCGCCCCAGGTCCCGGAGGCCCGCGCGATCGAGATCGCCCGGGGTGACGCCAAGGCGCGCGAGGCATTGAGCGAGCACGCCGACCTCTATCCCTCCGCGGCTCGCAACGAGAGCACCGGCGACTGGGAGGTCGGGTTCTTCACCGAGGCTGACCAGGTCGTCCAAGTGGTTGTGGACGACAGCAGCGGCGAGATCGAGGAGTCCTGGACCGGGCACCAGGTGGCCTGGCGGATGGCCCGCGGCTATCCCGGCGCCTTCGGCCGCATCCTGAACGCTCCCTACGTCTGGCTGCCCCTCTGCGCGATCTTCGTGCTCGGCCTGCTCGACTGGCGCCGGCCCTTTCGGATCGCGCACCTCGACCTGCTGGTGATCGTGGCGGGGTTCGGCATCTCGCACTACTTCTTCAACCGGGGTGAGATCGGCCTCTCGGTCCCGCTCGCCTATCCGGCGCTGCTCTACCTGCTGGGGCGAACCCTATGGCTCGGGTTCCGCGGCGGCGCCGGCCTGCGCCCGACGCTGCCGATCGCCGTCCTCGCGGTGGCCACGGTCTTCCTGGTGGGGGTGCGCGTCGGGCTCAACGTGGCCGACTCGAACGTGATCGACGTCGGTCTCTCGGGCGTGGTCGGGGCGGACCGCATCGTCGACGGCGATCCCCTCTACGGCGAGTTCCCCTCGGACAACAGCGCCGGCGATACCTACGGGCCGGTCGCCTACTACGCCTACGTCCCCTTCGAGCAGCTGCTGCCATGGAGCGGTCGCTGGGACGATCTGCCCGCCGCCCACGCCGCCGCGATCTTCTTCGACCTGGGTACGCTCGCGGGACTCTTCCTGCTCGGCCGCCGGCTCCGCCCGGGCCGGGGAGGCCGGCACCTCGGCGTCCTGCTCTGCTTCGCCTGGGCCGCCTGCCCCTATACGGCCTTCGCGCTGGAGTCGAACACCAACGACTCCCTGGTCGCGATGCTGCTGGTCGGCGCCCTGCTGGTCCTCGCCTCGCCGGCCGCCCGGGGGGCGATGCTGGCGCTTGCCTCCCTGACCAAGTTCGCGCCCTTGGTGCTGGCGCCGCTGTTCGCGACCTACGACAGCGCCCGCAGCTCCGCTGGGGGCACCGCCGTGACACGACCCGCGCGCCGAGTAGTTCGCGTCGTGGGTCCGTTTGCAGCCGCGTTTGCGCTGACCGTGGCCGTGGTCATGGCCCAGACCCTGCTCGACCCGGGCCTCTCCACCTTCTGGGAGCGGACGATCGGCAACCAGGCGGGCAGGGACTCTCCCTTCAGCGTCTGGGGGCAGGAGCCCTCGCTGGAGTGGCTGCAGACGGCGATCAAGGCGTTGGTGGTCGGGCTGGCGCTGCTGGTCGCGCTGCGGCCGCGGAGGCGGGACGCGATCACCGTCGCCGCGCTCGGATCGGCGGTGCTGATCGCGCTTCAGCTCACCGTCGACCACTGGTTCTACCTCTACCTGCCCTGGTTCCTGCCCTTCGTGTTCATCGCCCTGCTCGCTCGGCGACCGGCGTGAGGATCTGCTCGATCCCACGGGCGAGGCCGTCGTCGTCGACCTCGACCGCCGCCCCCATCACCCAGACGTCCTCGGCGGCGGAGTCGAAGCGGACCGGCATCTGGGTGCGGAATGCCTCCAGCGCCTGCTCGCGGCGCACCCCGATGATCCCCGCTCGCGAGCCGGTCATGCCGGCGTCCGAGACGTAGGCGGTGCCGCCGGGCAGGACCCTGGCGTCGGCGGTGGGGACGTGGGTATGGGTGCCGAGCACGGCGGCCACGCGGCCGTCCAGGTGCCAGCCCATCGCCACCTTCTCGCTGGTCAGCTCGCAGTGGAAATCGACCACCACGGCGTCGGCGCGTCCGCTGAGCTCCTCCATCAGCTCGTCCGCCACCGGGAACGGCGAGCGCTCCACCTGCAGGTGGAGCATGCCGCTCAGGTTGACCACGGCCACCTTCATCCCGGCGGCGTCCACCAGGGTCCAGCCCCGACCCGGGGCCGCGGCCGGGAAGTTCGCGGGCCGCACCACCCGCTGCTCGGAGGAGATGAAGCCGTAGGCCTCCCGATGCCGGTAGGCGTGGTTGCCGAGCGTGATCACGTCGACGCCGAGCTGGAACAGCTCCCGCCCCGTCTCCTCGGTGATGCCCACCCCGCCTGCGGCGTTCTCCCCGTTAGCGACGATCAGGTCCGGTTTGTGCTCCTCGCGCAGCCGCGGCATCGCCGCCGCTAGGCCCTCGCGCCCGGGCTTGCCGACGACGTCGCCGATGAAGAGGACGCGCATGCCGCGGGCAGGGTAGCGGCCCGGCTTCGCCATCAGATCGCGGCCACGAGCGGCCGCTCCCAGGACTAAACGGGTTGCTCCTCGGCTTTGCCTGCGGCGCACCCTCGCATAGCTACGGGCTTCGCCCTCCGCTCCGACGTGGAGCGGCCTGGTGGCCGCTAGCGTTCGGCCGATGGCCAGGGCCGACAAGGTCGCGCTGGAGGTGAGCGGCCTCTCGAAGCGCTACGGCGAGCGGATCGCCCTCCGGGAGGTCGGCTTCGAGGTGGGCGACGGTGAGCTGATCGCCGTGGTCGGCCCGAACGGCGCCGGCAAGACCACCCTGCTCTCGATCCTGGCCGGGATCACCCCACCCGACGCGGGCGAGATCAACCTCGCGGAGGGCGAGATCGGCTGGGTGCCCCAGCAGGCCGCCCTCTACCGCCGGCTCACGGTGAACGAGAACCTCACCCTGTTCGCCCGTCTGGAGGGAGCCGAGGAGGTCGACGCCACGGTTGAGGCGATGCTCGAGCAGACCGGGCTGGCGGATCGCCGCGACGATCAGGTCTCGAGCCTCTCCGGCGGCAACCAGCAGCGGATCAACATCGCGATCGGGCTCCTGGCGCGGCCGAGGGTGCTGCTGCTCGACGAGCCGAGCGCGGGACTCGACCCCGGGCAGCGCATCCGCCTCTGGGAGTTCGTCTCCAGGCTCGCCCGGGCCGGGACGACGGTGATCTACTCGACCCACCAGATCGAGGAGGCGAGCCACTACGGCGACCGGCTGCTGGTGCTCGCCGATGGGGAGGCGCTGTTCGACGGGACCTTCCCCGAGCTGCAGCGGCAGGCGGGAGAGGCCGGCGACGGCACCGACGGTGATCCCGAGGCCGACTTCGTCCGTTTCCTCAGCAGGCACGGCCACTGATGCGCTGGCTGCTGCTCAAGGACCTGCAGATCCTGCGCCGCTCCCCGCTGCTCACCGCCCTGCTGGTCATCTACCCGATCGTCCTCGCGGTCCTGATCGGGTTCGCCGTCTCGCGCGGTCCCGACAAGCCCCGGGTCGCCTTCCTCAACGAGATCCCGGGGGACCAGGGCCTGGAGCTCGGCGAGGGCGGCTTCGACCAGGCGGAGGCATTCGACCGCCTCTGCAGCCGGATCGAGTGCGTGCCGTCCGACAGCCGCGACGACGCCCTCGCCAAGGTGCGGGAGGGCGAGGTGCTCGCCGCCCTGATCATCCCCGAGGACTTCCTCGACACCCTCCAGGCCCAGCTCGGGGGCACCGGGCTCGAATCGGCGGCGGTCGAGGTCCACGTGAACGAGGACGATCCGGTCAAGGCCCGGCTGGTGGACGATCGCATCCGCTCGCTGGTCACCGAGGCGAACCTGATCCTCTCCGACGAGATCTCCGCCCAGCTGCTCAGCTACCTCGACGTGCTGGTCGAGGGCGGCGAGTTCAGCGTCCCCCTGCTCGGCCAGACCTTGGACGTGCTCGGCCTGCAGCGGACCGAGGCGATCCTGCGCGGGGTCCGGGCCGAGCTGAGCGGGCCGCAGCGGCAGGTGGTGGACCAGGTGATCCAGTTCGCCGAGCTCGCCCGCCAGAACCTCGGCTTCGCCGACGAGCTGCTCGGCGCGGTGGCCGAGCCGATCGCCGTCGACAAGCAGGTGGTCGAGGGCGACGTCCCGCCCCTCGACACCTTCGCGATCTCGGTGGCGATCGCGATCACCCTGATGTTCGTGACGGTGCTCCTGGTGGCGGGTTCACTCGCGCTCGAGCGGGAGGAGAACACCTTCACGCGGCTGACACGGGGGCTGATCGGACGCTCCGGCCTGCTCGCCGAGAAGGTCGCGCTGGGGACGATCTGTTCGCTTGCGGTCGCCCTGGTGCTGCTCGGCGTGCTCGAGCTGTTCGTATCGCTCGACTGGGGGCGGGCGCCGCTGTTCCTGGCGGCGATCGTGCTCGCCGGCGCCGCCTTCGCGGCGATGGGCTCGGCGATCGGCGTCGCGGCGCGCGAGGTGCGCGCCAGCGCCCTGTTCGCCTTCGCCCTCACCCTGCCGATCGCCTTCCTCTCGCTGGTGCCGTCGGGGACCGTGAGCGAGACGGTGTTCGACCTGATCCGCGTCTTCACCGGCGCCTTCCCCTTCCGCCCCGCGCTCGACGCTCTCTCGGCGGGCCTCTCCCCGGGCCCCGACCTCGGCGCCCCCCTGCTCCACCTGGCCCTGCTCGCCGCCGCCTACTTCGCGCTTGCTCGAGTAGCTCTACGCCGGTTCGCGTGATGGTCGTCGGGCGGGTGGCGGCGAGCAGGCGACCGCTTGCTCCCGCATGCGGTCGCCTGCGGAGCCGACAGGACCCGCCCGCCTAACGCCATGGGCACCGCCGTAGAATCGAGAGCATGAGTTTTCCCGCCACCCGCCTCCGCCGCCTGCGCCGCACCAGGCCGCTCCGAGACCTGGTGCGCGAAACCGAGCTGTCCGCCGAGCACCTGGTGCAGCCGCTGTTCGTCACCGCCGGCGAGGGCGTGCGCGAGCCGATCGAGGCGATGCCGGGGATCGAGCGCCTCTCGATCTCGGAGACCGTCGCCGAGGTCACCGAGCTCGCGGCCGTCGGCGTCCGCGCCGTGATCCTCTTCGGGATCCCGGCGAGCAAGGACGAGTCGGCGAGCGAGGCCTACGACGACGAGGGGGTGGTGCAGATGGCGGTGCGGGCCTTGAAGGAGGCGCACCCCGAGGTGGTGGTGATCACCGACGTCTGCCTCTGCGAGTACACGTCGCACGGGCACTGTGGAGTGCTGCGCGAATCCTCCCGTTCGGGGGCGAACCCGGAGGTCGACAACGACCTCACCCTGGAGCTGCTGGCGAAGACGGCGATCTCACACGCCGCCGCCGGCGCCGACGCGGTCGCGCCCAGCGACATGATGGACGGGCGAGTGGGCGCGATCCGCACGCAGCTCGACGAGGAGGGGCACTCGGGGACCCCGATCGTCGCCTACAGCGCCAAGTACGCCTCCGCCTTCTACGGGCCGTTCCGGGAGGCCGCCGACTCGACCCCCGCGGCCGGGGATCGCCGCGGCTACCAGATGGACCCCGCCAACGCCGACGAGGCAATCCGCGAGGCGAAGCTCGACCTCGACGAGGGGGCGGACGTGATCATGGTGAAGCCGGCGCTCCCCTACCTCGACGTGGTCCGCCGGGTGAAGGAGGCCACCGGCGCCCCGGTCGCGGCCTTCCACGTCTCCGGCGAGTACTCGATGCTGAAGGCCGCCACCGCCAACGGCTGGCTCGATGAGCGGGCGGCGGCGCTCGAGTCGCTGACCGCGATCCGGCGGGCGGGGGCGGACGTGATCATCACCTACTTCGCCAAGGACGCCGCGGGCTGGTTGACCGCCGAGGCGACGAGGCGATGACCGACCCCGTCCAGGGCGTGGAAACGGAGGCGAGCGAAGCGGCTTCGGATGGGATCACCACCGAGGCCGCGACGCCGAAGCTGCGCTCCCGGGCTCAGGGCGCCGCGATTCCCCTCGACGAGACCGACAAGCGGCTGATGAACCTGTTGCAGTCGAGCTTCCCGCTCGATCCCGAGCCCTTCGCATCGATCGCGGCGGAGGCGGAACTCGGCACGGATGAGGTCCAGGCCCGCGCCCAGCGCCTGCTCGACGAGCGCATCATCCGCGAGATCACCCCGATCTTCGATACGCGGGCGCTCGGCTACAGCTCGATGCTGGTTGCCGCCAAGGTGGATTCCGAGAACCCGCACCGCGCCGCGCGGATCGTCAACTCGCATCCGGGCGTCTCGCACAACTACCTGCGCACCCACGAGTTCAACCTCTGGTTCACGATCGCCGCCCCGCCGGACTCGAAGCTGGGCCTGGACGGGACCCTGGAGGTGCTGCAGCGACTCACCGGGGCGGAGTCGATCCGACAGCTCCCCACCCTCGTCCTCTTCAAGATCAACATGAACCTGGAGATGGAGGGCGGCACCGAGGAGCTGGCCGCCCCCGCCGCGGCCGCCCCCCCGCGCGAGCTCGAGCGCCAGCCCTACGACGAGCGCGACGTGGCCGTGATCCGCGCCCTGCAGGGGCCGATGGAGGTCTGCGACCGCCCCTACGACGCGGCCGCCTCGGAGGTCGGGATGAGCACGGACCGGTTCCTGGAGCACCTGCGCGGCATGGTCGAGCGCAGGCTGCTGCGCCGGGTCGCAGCGATCCTCTTCCACCGCCGCGCCGGCTTCTCCGCCAACGGGATGGGCGTCTGGCGGGTGCCCGAGGAGCGGATCCTCGAGGTCGGCGCCCGGATGGCGGCGGTCCGCGGCGTCTCCCACTGCTACCAGCGGCCCACCTATCCGGACTGGCCCTACAGCGTCTTCACCATGGCCCACGGGCGCTCCAAGGAGGAGTGCGACGCGATCCTGGACGGGATCGCCGACCAGCACGGCCTGCACGGCCCGGACCGCGCCGTGCTCTACTCCTCGACCGAGTTCAAGAAGGTGCGGCTGCACTACTTCACCCCCGACTACGCCGCCTGGGAGGCGGAGCACAGCTGAGCCGGTCCGAGGAGCTCTACCGCCGAGCTCAGGAGTTGATGCCGGGCGGGGTGAGCTCGCCGGTGCGGGCGATGCGCTCGCTCGGGCGGGACCCGCTCTTCATCGCGCGGGGCGAGGGACCGTTCGTCTGGGACGTCGACGGCAACCGCTACGTGGACTGGGTCTCCTCCTGGGGTCCGCTGATCCTCGGGCACGCCCATCCGGCCGTGGTCGCCGCCGTCACCGAAGCGGCCGCGCGGGGCACCAGCTACGGCGCGCCCACCGAGGGGGAGGTCGCCCTCGCGGAGGAGATCACCGCCCGCTTCGGCTCGGTCGAGATGGTCCGCCTGGTCAGCTCGGGGACCGAGGCGGCGATGAGCGCGATCCGGCTCGCCCGCGCCGCCACCGGGCGCGAGCCGATCGTCAAGTTCGCGGGCGCCTATCACGGCCATGTCGACGGGCTGCTCGCCGAGGCTGGCTCGGGGCTCGCCACCGCCGGCGTCCCCTCCAGCCCGGGGGTGACCGAGGCCCAGGCCGCGGCCACCGTGGTGGTGCCCTGGAACGACCTCGACGCGGTCGCCGACGCGGTCGAGCGCAGGCCGGCCGCGATCGTCGCGGAGCCGATCCCGGCGAACATGGGCGTGGTTGCGCCGGAGCGCGGCTTCCTGGAGGGGCTGCGCGAGCTCGCCGAGCGCGCGGGCGCCCTGCTCGTCCTCGACGAGGTGATCTCGGGCTTCCGCGTCGCCCGCGGCGGCGCGCAGGAGCTGCTCGGCGCCGACGCCGACCTGACGGTCATGGGCAAGGTGCTTGGCGGCGGGCTGCCGGCGGCGGCTTACGGAGGCCCGCGGGAGCTGATGGAGCGGGTCGCCCCGGCGGGCGACGTCTACCAGGCGGGGACGCTCTCAGGCAACCCGCTGGCGACCGCCGCCGGACTCGCCACCCTGCGCGAGCTCGACGCGGCCGCCTACCGGCGGCT
>JBOGZI010000140.1:0-8924 GCA_050697275.1 Solirubrobacterales bacterium
GGCGCGCCCGGCCTCGAGATCACCGTGCTCGACGTCGGCCAGGGGGACGCGATCCTGCTCGACCCGCCGGCGTCGCAGCCGGTCCTGGTCGACACCGGGCCGCCGGGCTCCGGGCTGCTGCGCCGCCTGCGCGAGCTCGGGGCCGAATCGCTGGCCGCGGCGGTGATCACCCACCACCAGTCGGACCACGCCGGGGGCCTGCCCGAGCTGCTCGAGTCCGTGCCCGCCGAGCGCGTCTACCACGGCGTCCCCGACCCCGACCTGCGCCGCGCGGCGATCGCCGCCGGGGCCTCACCCGTGAGGCTGGCGGAGGGCGGGCAGATCGACTTCGGGGCGCTGCGACTGACCGCGGTCTGGCCCCCGCCGGAGCTGGCCGCGGCCGCCGGCGACGACCCCAACCGGCTCAGTCTCGTCCTGGCGGCCGACTGGGGGCACTTCTCGATGCTGCTCACCGGCGACGCCGAGGCAGAGGCCGCCCCGATCGAGCCGGGGCCGGTGGACGTGCTCAAGGTCGCCCACCACGGCTCCGAGGACGGCGGCCTAGGCGAGCTGCTCGAGCGCACGGTGCCGAAGCTGGCGGTGGTCTCGGTGGGCGACAACCCCTATGGCCATCCGACGCCGGAGACCCTCGCCGAGCTCCGCCGGCACCACGTCCCGACCCTGCGCACCGATCAGGACGGGGAGATCGAGATCGAGGCTGACGCCTCCGGTTGGCGGGTGAGGCGCTGATTAGACTCGCTCCGGTGAGCGCCGAGCTCAAGCCCGCCTACCTGATCGCCGGCAGCGACGAGGCGAAGATCGCCCGGACGCGCGCCCGCCTGCGCGACCGCGCCGAGCGCGAGGGCGGCGCCGGGGCGCTGGAGCTGTTCGAGGCGGGCGAGGGCCGGCGGGCGCCGGACGCGGAGGCGCTGCTCGCCTCGCTCGCCGCGATCTCGCTGATCGCCTCGCGCCGCTACCTGCTCGCCGATGGCGTCGAGTCGTGGGGCAAGGGGGACACCGAGCGGGTCGCCGAGGCGCTCGGCGAGCTGCCGCCGGACACCACCGTCGCCCTGATCGCGCGCGGGAAGCCGCCCGGGCCGCTGAAGAAGGCCGTGGAGGCCGCCGGCGGGGAGCTGTTGCTCTACGAGGCGCCGAAGCAGAGGGCGATGCCCAAGCAGCTCGTCGCGGAGGCGAAGGAGCTCGGCTTCGAGCTGGAGCCCCAGGCGGCGAGGATGCTGGTGGAGCGGCTCGGTCCCCGCCCGCTGCGCCTGCGAACCGAGCTGGAGCGGCTCGCCCTCTGGGCGGGTGAGGGCGGCCGGGCCGGGGCGGACGACCTGGCGGCGATGGTCTCCGACACCTCCGAGGAGGCGATCTGGACGCTGGCGGACGCGCTGGTCGAGGGGGACGAGGCCGAGACCCTCCGCGTCGCCGAGCGGCTGGTGGCGCAGGGGGAGGCGTTGCCGAGGATCGTCTACTCGCTGGCCCCGCGGCTTCGCCAGGCCCTGCGCGCCTCGCGGGAGCTCGAGGCCGGCCGGCCCCCAAAGCAGGTCGCCGAGGGGCTCTCGATGCACCCCTACGCCGCCCGCATGCTGGTCTCCAAGGTGAAGGGGCGCCCACCCGCCGAGATCGACGGATCCCTGCGGGCGCTCGCCGACCTCGAGCTCTGGTCCCGCGGCGGCTCGGACTACGCGGAGGGCGTGGCGCTGACCCTCGCCCTGCGCAGGGCGGTCGGATCGGCTCCGGACGAGGACCCGGTGCCGACCTACTCGGTCACCTAGTCCTGCGGAGGCGGCGGGCGCGGAAGGCGGGTGGGCGGCTACTTGGCGCCGGCGCGGATCCGGGCCGCCCGGGACTTCTTGCGCGCGCCGGTGTTGCGATGGAGCGCGCCCTGCCGCACGGCCTTGTCGACCCGCGAGATCAGCGCCTTGTGCTCGGCCTCGGCGGCGGCGGAATCGCCCGACGCGACCGCGGCTTCGAGCCGCCTCATCTGCGTCTTCACGGCGCTGGCGAAGCGCAGATTCTCGAGCCGCTCGCGGCTGGAGCGAGCGATGCGCTTCTTCTGTGAGGCGATGTTGGCCATTGAAAGACCCGCGGCGCGGGCGGCGAATGAGAATAGGGCAATGAACGTGCGTGCGCGGCGCGAAATGCGCCAGCGATGCCCCGCCTAGCCATGCCTGACGACCGCGACAGAGACGAGCCGCTCGAGAGGCCGCCGCCCGCGCCGAGGGAGCCCTTCGACCCCTCGACCGGCGAGTCCGAGGCGGTCCCTCCCGACCCGCGGGAGGCGGAGCGGGAGCGCCGCGAGGAGCGGACCCGCGAGGCGGTCCCGATGGACACCGACACTTTCATGGCGGTCCCGGCGCCGACCCCGGAGCGCCCCTTCGAGCCGCCGGAGTGGGAGGAGCAGGAGGGCCGGCTCGGGATCTCCACCGCCTTCTTCTCGATCGCCACCGCCTTCTCGCGCGTCGCGGGGCTGGTGCGGGAGATCGTCGCGGCCAGCTACTTCGGCATCCGGGGACCGATGTCCGCGTTCACGATCGCCTTCCAGATCCCCAACCTGGTCCGCAGCCTGTTCGCGGACGCCGCCATCCAGGCCGCCTTCGTGCCGGTCTTCCTCGAGAAGCTCGAGCGGGGGGACCGGCGCGAGGCCTTCCGGCTCGCGTCCCAGATGATCTTCTTCGTCACCCTGATCCTGGGGGCGATCACCGCCGTCTTCGTGCTGGCGGCGCCGGTCCTGGTGCCGATCTTCGCCCCGGGGTTCGAGGGAGAGCTGCTCGACCTGACGGTGACGCTCTCCCAGATCCTCTTCCCGATCCTGATCCTGCTCGGGATCACCGGAATCGTGGTCGGGGTGCTGAACAGCAACGACCGCTTCGCGGCCTTCGCGATCTCGCCCTTCTTCTGGAACGTCGCGATCATCGCCGTGCTGGTCGCGCTGGCGCCCGCCTTCTCCGAGGAGGACCAGATCTACGCCTACGCGATCGGCGTCCTGGTGGGCACCGCGATTCAGCTCGCGATCCCGGCCTGGGATCTCCGCCACACCAGCTTCTCCGGCGAGCGCTTCCGCATCGACTGGCGCTTCCGCCGGCGGCTCTCGCCCGACGTGCGGCGGGTGCTGCTGCTGATGCTGCCGGTGACGATCAGCCTCGGGCTGATCAACTTCAACCTGGTCATCAACAGCTTCTTCGGGACCCTGGTCTCGGATGAGGCCCCGGCGGCGATCGACAAGGCCTTCCGGATCTACATGCTCCCTCAGGGGATCTTCTCGGTGGCCGTCGCGACCGTCGTCTTTCCCACCCTGGCCCGGTTCGCTGCGCGCGAGGCATACGACGACCTGCGGGCGACGATGGCGAACGGGATGCGGCAGATCCTGCTGCTGCTGATCCCGGCGGCCGCGGCGGTGCTCGTCCTCTCTGAGCCGATGACCCGCCTCGTCTACCAGCGCGGCGAGTTCGACGCGGCCCAGACCGACCTGGTCGCGACCGCGCTCTTCTGGTTCGCGTTCTCGCTTCCCTTCAACGGGCTGTTCCTGCTGCTGACCAGGACCTTCTTCAGCCTGCAGCGGCCCTGGGTGCCGAGCTGGATCTCCGCCGCCAACCTGGCGATCACCGCGCTCGCGGCGCTGCTCCTCTACGCCCCGTTCGGGGTGGGCGGCATCGTGGCGGCGACCGCGATCGCGACCGCGGTGAGCGTCACCGCCCAGTCGGTGATCCTCCGCCGCCAGCTCAGCGGGATCGAGCTGGGAAGGCTGCTCGAGAGCACCCTCCGGATCGCGCTCGCTGCGGCGCTGCTCGCCGGGGTCAGCTACCTGGTCTGGAACGTCCTCGACGAGGCGCTCGGCCGCGGCACGACCGCGCAGATCGCTTCGCTGGGGACGGGGCTGTTGGCCGGCGCGGCGGCCTACTTCGCGGCGATCTTCGCCCTGCGGGTGCCGGAGGGCCAGCAGATCCTGCGGCTACTGCGCCGGGCTGGCCGCTAGCGGATGTGGAGGTCGACGCCGAGCAGGGTGAGCGGCCACAGCAGCACCGCGAGGATCGCCGAGATCAGCGGCTTCCAGGGGAAGTGGAAGTCGAAGTAGTTCTCGCTGATCGCCACGATCACCCCGACCACCAGGTAGACGAACCAGAGGAATTGGCTGCGGAACGGACGACGCATGCGACTCCTTTCGTAGGCGCCTCCCTCAGGAGAGCGCGGCGTGGGCCGCTCGGGTTACTTCGTGCGCCCGAGCCCTACCCTTCCTGCGCGCCGATGAAACGAATCAGGAACTTCTCGATCATCGCCCACATCGACCACGGCAAGTCGACGCTGGCCGACCGCATCCTCGAGCTGACCGGCGCGATCGACCCGAAGAAGATGCGGGCGCAGGTGCTCGACTCGATGGACCTGGAGCGCGAGCGCGGGATCACGATCAAGGCGCAGGCGGTCCGGGTCGCCTACCGGGCGCCGGACGGCGAGACCTACCACCTGCAGCTGATCGACACCCCCGGCCACGTCGACTTCTCCTACGAGGTCTCGCGGAGCCTGGCCGCCTGCGAGGGCGCTCTGCTGGTTGTCGACGCGGCCCAGGGCGTCGAGGCCCAGACCGTCGCCAATGCCTACGCGGCGATCGACGCCGGGCTCGAGCTGATCCCGGTGCTCAACAAGGTCGACCTGCCCAGCGCCGACCCCGACGAGGTGGCCGGGGAGGTCGCCGACCTGCTCGGGGGCGACCCGGGCGACGCGCTGCGGATCTCGGCGAAGACCGGCGAGGGCGTACCCGCGGTGCTGGATGCGATCGTCGAGCGGATTCCTCCGCCCGAGGGCGACCCCTCGGCGCCGGCGCGGGCGATGATCTTCGACTCGGAGTTCGACCAGTACCGTGGCGTGGTCGCCTACGTGCGGATGATGGACGGGGTCTTCGCCAAGCGCGAGCCGATTGCGGCGATGCAGGCCGGCACCCAGGCTGAGATCGACGACATCGGCTTCTTTGCCCCGGAGATGGCGCCGGCCGAGGGTATGTCGGCCGGCGAGGTCGGCTACGTGATCACCGGGATCAAGGACGTCACCAAGCTGCGGGTGGGGGACACGCTGACCAGCCGCGAGGGGCCCGCGGGCGAGGCGCTGCCCGGCTACCGCGAGGTGCGGCCGATGGTCTTCTGCGGGCTCTTCCCGATCGACACCGACCGCTACGAGGACCTGCGCGACTCGCTCGACCGCCTCGCGCTCAACGACGCCGCGCTCTCCTACGAGCCCGAGACCTCCGACGCGCTCGGCTTCGGCTTCCGCTGCGGCTTCCTCGGGCTGCTCCACATGGACATCGTGCGCGAGCGGCTCGAGCGCGAGTACGGCCTCGAGCTGCTCGCAACCACGCCGAACGTCCGCTACGAGGTCACCCTGAACGGGGGAGAGGCGGTCGAGGTCCGCAGCCCGACCGAGATGCCCGATCCCGCCGAGATCGCCGAGATCGCCGAGCCCTACATCCGGGCGACGATCATCACTCCTACCGAAACGGGTTCCTCCTCGGCTTCGCCTGCGGAGGACCCTCGCAGCTACGTCGGCGAGGTGATGGAGCTCTGCCAGAAGCGCCGCGGGACCCACGTCGACATGCACTACCTCTCCCCGCAGCGCGTGCAGATCTCCTACGACCTGCCGCTGGCGGAGATCGTGCTCGACTTCTTCGACCAGCTCAAGTCGCGCAGCCGCGGCTACGCCTCGCTGGACTACGAGCCGATCGGCAACCGCCCCTCGGACCTGGTCAAGCTCGACGTGCTGCTGGCGGGGGACAAGGTGGACGCGCTCTCGCTGATCGTACACAAGGACGCCTCCTACGACACCGGGCGGGCCCTGGTCGAGCGCCTCCAAGACACCATTCCCAGGCAGCTGTTTGACGTACCTGTGCAGGCGGCGATCGGCTCCAACGTGATCGCGCGGGAGACGGTCAAGGCCCTGCGCAAGGACGTCACTGCGAAGCTCTACGGCGGCGACGTCACCCGCAAGCGCAAGCTGCTCGAGAAGCAGAAGAAGGGGAAGAAGCGGATGAAGCAGGTGGGAGCGGTCGAGGTGCCGCAGGAGGCCTTCCTCGCCGTGCTCCAGGTCGATGGCGAGTAACCCGGAGCAGAACGTCGAGCTCGCCCGCGGGGGCCTCGAGAACTGGATCTCCGGCGACCGGGAGGCGACGATCTCCAGCTTCACCGAGGACGTCGAGGTCTACGTGCCGCCCGAACTCGGCAACGCGGGCACCTACCGCGGCGTGGAACAGTTCAAGCGCTGGTTCCAGGCCTGGGACGAGGTCTGGACCGACTACCGGATGAGCGTCGAGTCGATCGAGCCGGCCGGAGACCGCCACGTCCTGGCGATGGTCCACAGTCGCGCCACCGGGGTCGGCAGCGGCGTCGAGGTCGAGAACCTGCTCGCCTGGGTGATCGGGGTGCGCGACGAGAGGATGGACTTCCTCTCTCTGCAGCCGGATCGCGCGCACGCTTTGGAGCTCGCCCGCGAGCGGGAGTCCGCTGACTGACACCGAACCCGGCCCGGTCACCCTTAGGTGCACGTGAAGGCAGCGGCTACCGACAACTGCCGTTGTGCGCCGGCCCCGTTTCAGACATCATGCGGTCCGAGTCAGGACGCGGTTTCACGGGGGAACCGTGGCGCAGTCCGGAGGCAGGGGAAGCCGACCGATCGCGGGGATGCTCTTGTCCGAGCAAGAAAATGGAGAGCCCGAGAACCTGAGCCGCTTCGCTTCGGAGTTCCCGCGGCGGCTCGAGGCCGCCCTGGGCGGCGCCCGCGGCGTCGTTTGCGGGATCGAGGCCGCGGCTGTGAACGGGGATAACGGCGCCGGGCTGCTCGACGCCGGCTCGCTGCGCGTCTATCACGAGATCTATCGCCTTCGCATCGAGGTTGAGCTGGAGGCGGCGGCGGTCCTCTGGCGCGCCGCCGAGGCCACCTGGTCGCTGATCGACGCGATCGAGGCCATCGACCGAACTCTGCAGGGTGGGCGCGCGGCCGTCCCAGCGGACTCCGTCGCAGAGAGGCGATCGGTGCTGCCGCGGCGGCCCACGCCACTCGATCCGGCCGAGGCCGAACTCGTCGAGCCCGAGGCACGCCCAGACGCCCTCGGGGCCGATCCGCATCCTGCCCATCGCGTTTGGAGCGATGCCCTGGCGGAGCAGCGATCCCCTCGCCGCCGGCGTTTCCGGTCACGACGTCGCGGGCGCGCGAAGGCCTCCGCCTGAGCCCGGCGGCTCAGCCCGCGACGACCCGCCTCAGAGGGAGCCCGAGCCGGTCCTCGATCCCCGCCAGGCGATCCTCTCCGCCGTCGCTGAGCAGCACCACCTCGTCGGCCGGGTAGCCGCGCAGCTCGTCCTCGACGGTCTGGGCGGGATCGCTGTCGCCGAGCGAGCCGCTCACGGGCAATCCCGCGGCCACCAGCGCGCCGGCGGCGTGGGCGAGCCGGCGCTCCGCCTCTGCGCGGGCGGGATCCTCGGCAGAAAGCCAGCGATCGAGCCGCCGGCTCGGCACCGGCACGACCACGCGGACGTCGTCCGCCCCCGCGGCGAGCTGGGCGATCCGCTCCGCGGCGGCGGCGGTCGCCTCCACGGTCACCACCACCAGCACCCGGTACCCCGCGCCGCCCTCGACCACCTCGACCTGCCGCCGGGGCTTGGCGCGCGCCGCGAAGACGAGCAGGGCGGTGGCCGCGAGGGCACCGGCGGCGAGGCCGGCCCCGGCCCCCACGCTCCCCGAGAGCGCCATTCCCGCCACGACCGGAACGGCGATCGCGAAGACGATCAGCGGCACGGCAAAGGGGCGGAACCGCAGCCCGCCCTGTGGATCTTGGTCGGTCAGCCGCACCATCCTCCGCCTACCCTAGCCCCGCCCCCCCGAAGCGCCGCGACGCGCCCCCGGCCGGCCGCGCCGCTCTAGAATCGCCGCCGCCCGTGCCCGTCAACACCGAAGCGATAGGCAAGCAGTGGCCCTCCACCGAGTACGAGGTGGGGCGAGAGAAGATCCGCGAGTTCGCCAAAGCTGTGGGCGAGGCGAACCCCGTCCACCAGGACCGCCAGGCCGCCACGGCGGTCGGGTTCCGCGACGTGGTGGCGCCGCCGATGTTCTGCGTCGTCTACAGCGCCCCGGCGCTGGGCCCGGCGATCCTAGACCCCGAGGTGGGGATCAACCTGGCCGCGATGCTGCATGGAAGCCAGGAGTTCGAATGGGGAGAGCCCGTCTGCGCGGGCGACGTGATCACCACGACCGCGACCTGCGCGGAGATCTACGAGAAGGACGGCAAGGGCTTCTACGTGTTCGAGTCGGTCTCCACCAACCAGGATGGCGACCTGGTCGTGAAGGGGATCTGGACTGACATCGTCAGGGGCGTCTGAGATGGCCGACCAACCTGAAACGGGTGGCTCCTCCAATCGTGAATCGGGTGGCTCCTCGCGGAGCCCCCTCTCATCTGCGGGGCCCCCTCGCACCTACAAGCAGGGCGACTCGATCCCGGAGCTGAAGGTGACCCCGGACAAGTACACCCCGCACCGCTACGCGGGCGCCTCGGGGGACTTCAACCCGATCCACATCGATCCCGACTTCGCCAAGCAGGTGGGGTTGCCGGGGAACATCCTGCACGGCCTCTGGATGATGGCCCAGGTGGCGCGGGCCCACACCGAGGCAGCCGAGGGGGACCCCCGGGCCCTGAAGCGGCTCAAGGTGCAGTTCCGGGGGATGGGCTTCCCCGAGCAGGAGCTGATCGTCACCGCCACTATCAAACAGGCCGATGACGGCGTGGTAGTCACGGACACCGTGGCCGCGCAGGGCGATAGTGAGGTCATCCGTAACGCCGAAGCCGAGCTGCGGATCGGCTGAGCCGCGTCTCGCGCGGGTGGCGGCGAGCACGGGTGACCGCGCACTCGCGCGGCCACCCGTGCGGAGCCGACAGGACCCGCGCGCCGAGCCGCTCATCAGCCGACCCT
>JBOGZI010000141.1:0-3212 GCA_050697275.1 Solirubrobacterales bacterium
GGCTAGCGGAGCCGCAGGGAGAGCATCGGCAGCGCCGCGGCGACCGCTGCGATCGGCTCGCCCGAGAGCCCCTGCATCCTCATCAGCATCCAGAGCACCATCCGGCCGTAGAGCGGGTGCTCCCGCCGGTAGCGGGCGAGCGCCGCGCGGTTCTCCTGCTGGGAGAGCTCGCGCCAATCCACCGCGTAGCTCCTGCCGCGGACCCTCACCCGGGACAGGCCGCCGGCAAGGACGTTGCGATACCAGTCCGACTCGGTTCCCCGCATCGGCGAGATCACGATCTCCCCGGCATCCCGGTCCTCGTTGATCGCCTCGACGGGGGTCGCGTAGAGCTTGCCGCTGCGGCGTCCCCGGTGCCACAGCACGACCACCGGGACGGGCCAGAGCCGCTCGTTCAGCATCCAGCGAAGCCCGCGGCGATCGGCTAGCGCCGGAGCCCGCATCGCGATGTAGAGGGGGCGGAGCGCGGCGCTCACTTCGAGGCCGCCTCCGCCTCGGGATCCCAGCTCAGGGCCAGCGCCTGCAGCCCGCGGAAGAAGGTGGTCATCATCGTCCCGTAGAGCTCCTCGCCCAGCTCGGGCTCGATCAGCCGCTCGACGATGAAGCCGTTCGCCATGCAGAAGGTCATCGTCGCCAGGTCCTCGAGCGGCAGCGGAGGGTCGGCGGGAAAGTCCTTGGACCACTCCCTGAAGACCCCGACGATCTGCGCCCGCAGCGCCTGGTTGCGGGCCGCGAGCTGCTCGCGAAAGTCCGGGTGCCGGGAGGCATAGGCCGTGAACTCGAAGAAGAGCCGCGGCCAGTCGGGGTCCGACCAGACGAAGCGGATGAAGTCCTCCGAGGCGCTGCGGGCCTCCTCCCCCGGCTCCCGCTCCCCGGCGAGGGCGAACTCGAGCCGCTCGATCTCGGCGGCGAACTTGTCGTCGAGCATGGTCAGGAAGAGCTCCTCCTTGCTGGCGAAGTTGGCGTAGAAGGCCCCCTTCGTGTAGCCCGCGTCCCGTGCGATCTGCTCGATCGAGGTGCCCTCCAGGCCGCGCTCCGTGAAGAGGCGCGAGGCGGAGCGCAGCAGGGCGGCCCGGGTCTCGGCCTGGCGGTCCTTGCGACTCAGCGTCGGCTGGGCGCTCATCGCGGCCCCGCGAACACTTCGCCGCCCCTGCTTGGGACGTTGGTGATCGTGCGCCTCACCGGGTGCTCGGCCCGGTCGGAGGCGGGGCGGATGCGCCGGCGGCGGATCAGCTCCCGGAGCACCACGGCCATCTCGAACTCCGCGAAGGCGCCGCCGAGGCAGCGCCGCACCCCGCCGCCGAACGGGATCCAGGTGTATGTGCGAGCACCCGTTTTATCTTGGCCCTCCAGGAAGCGCTCCGGGCGGAACCGCTCCGGCTCCGGGTAGACGTCGGGACGGCGGTGGACCAGGTAGATGCAGGGGGCCAGGGCGACGCCCGCGGGGATCAGGTGCCCGCCGATCTCCATCGGCTCGGTCAGATGGCGAAGGACGAGGGCGACCACCGGCCGCAGCCGCAGGGTCTCCTTGATCACCGCGTCCAGGTACTCGTCCTCCCCGGCGGCGAGCTCGGACTCGAGCCGCTCGAGCTGGGCGGGATGCCGGGCGAGCAGCTCGATCGCCCAGGCCAGCGCGGTCGCCGTCGTCTCGTGACCGGCGACCAGCAGGGTCATCAGCTCGTCGCGGAGCTGGGGGTCGCTGATCGGCTCCCCGTCGTCGTCCCGGGCCTGCAGCAGCAGGGAGAGGATGTCCTCGCGCTGCTCGAGGTCGCCCGCTCGGCGCCGGGCCGCCACCTCCTCGAACAGCAGGCCGTCGACCTTCTCCATCTTCCGCCGGAACGGCGGAAAGCGGCGGATTCGCTCCGGTCCGAGCAGGACCGGGAGGATCGCGCGGCGCGGATCCGAGATCGCCTCGAGCAGGGTGCGCAGCTCGTGCCGGAAGCGCCGCAGCCGCTCGTTGTCGGCGACCCCGAAGACGGCGCGCAGGATGACCTCGAGGGTCACCGCCTGCATCCGCGGGCGCATCCGCAGCTTGCGGTCCTTCGGCCACCGCTCGATCTCGGCGGCGGCGATCTCGGCCATCAGCTCCCCGTAGCGCTGCATCCGCTTGCCGTGGAAGGGGGGCAGCATCAGCTTGCGCTCGCGCATGTGTGCCCCCTCGTCGAGCAGCAGCACCGAGCGGTCCCCCACCACCGGCAGCAGAATGGTGTTCGCCTCGCCGGCGTGCAGCAGCCTCGGATCCCCGGTGAACACCTGCTTGACGTGCTCGGGGTCGGAGAGCATGACCCAGGTGTCCTCGTGGGCGACACGCAGGGTGAAGACGTCGCCGTAGCGCTCACGGGCCCGCTCGAGCACCTCGAGCGGCCGGCGCCACCAGCGGATCGTCGAGCCCGCCAGCGTCCAGCCGGGGCCCGGCGGCAGCTCCGGCTCGGCGCCGGACGGCCGACGCCGGCTGCGGGGAAGGGTCTCTGCTCCGGACTCCATCTCAGATACCGCCCGGTATCTATTCACATACCGCCCGGTATGTCAAGTGTTAGGGGAAATCCGGCTTCGCCATCAGGTCGCGGGTGCGAGCGGCCGCCAGTCGCAAGTCGCTCCAGGCCTCGCCCCCGCGCTCCTAAATGGAGCGGCCTGGCACCCGCTCCACCGGCATCGCGGGAGGCCCCTCCTCCAGCTCGAGGCGCGGCCTACCGGGCAGGCGGCCCTCGGCGGCGAGCCAGGAGCCGGAGAGGATCAGCGCCAGCCCCGCGATGGTGGCGACCGTGACCTCCTCCGAGAGGAGCGTCGCCCCGTAGACCACCGCGAACCCCGGCGCGATGTAGGTGACCAGGAAGGCCCGGGCCGGCCCGATCGAGGCGATCAGCCCGTAGAAGATGACGAACGCGATCCCGGTGCCGACCACGCCGAGCACCGCCACCGCGGCCGCCGGCCCGAGGCCGGGCGCGGCCTCCGGTGCGGTAAGCAGCGCGGGCGGCAGCAGGAAGGCGGCGCTGGCCGCCATCACTGCGGCGGACATCCCGACCGGCGCCACTCCGGCGAGCCGATGCTTGACGAGGAAACCGCCGATCGCGTAGCCGAGCGCGGCCAGCACCACCATCAGGCCGGCGACCAGCTCCGCGCCGCCGCCCCCCAGGTCGACCCCGAGCAGCAGCGCCACGCCGGCGAGGCCGACGCCGATCCCGACCAGCCGCAGGCCGCTCGAGCGCTCCTCG
>JBOGZI010000142.1:0-3693 GCA_050697275.1 Solirubrobacterales bacterium
GCCGTGGGGGCCCCGGCGCGGACCGCGCGGCCGGCGCGGCTGCGGGCGCCAGCGGCGGAAGCCGTGGTCGCCGGCATCCGGCACGTCCTCGAGCCTGGGCTCGTCCCGCACGGCCCACCAGATCAGCCAGATCGCGAAGAGGACCGGGATCTTCAGGACCACGGCAAGGAAGATGATCGGCAGGGCGCCCTCCATCCCGGCGTCAGTCTAAGGCTCCATGCACGGCGGCGAAAGGGGCCTCAGCCGGGGGTGAATCCGTCCTGCACCCAGACGTCGAGGGCGGCGACGTGGGTGTCGGTGAGCCCGACCTCGGATTCGGTGGGCACCAGCATGGTGGGGGCCTCGCGGCGCTGGGCCCACTCGAAGCAGCTCGAGTCGAGGCTGTCGTCCACCCAGGCCAGCGGCCGCTCGCCGGCATAGCGCTCGATCGGGTCGAGCTTCCAATGCGCGGTGCCGAACTGGGCCCGGCCGTCGAAGGTGAGGTAGGGGAGCTGGGGGACGCCGAGGATGCCGGGCAGGTGGTCGTTGGCGCGGTCCTCCCAGCCGCTCGCCCAGACCAGCTCGTAGCTCTTGGCGAGATGGTTGAGGCGCGGGCCGGTCGACATCGAGATGCAGTGCAGCATGCCGTCGATCAGGTGGAACTCGCCGGGGGGCTGGTCGAAGCCGCGGGTCGGATCCGCCGGCCGCTCGAAGCCGAACAGGCTGATCACCCCGTCGATGTCGACGGCGAGCAGGGGCTTGTCGTCCTTCCCGAACAGCGCCACCAGCAGGCAGGGTAAGGCCCAGGGTTGCTCTACCATTCTCCGCCGTGCCGAACACCAACCAGCTCGTCCGCAAGGGGCGAACGCGCAAGAAGAAGAAGATGACCACGCCTGGCCTGAAGTCGGGGCACGGTCGCAAGAAGCAGGTCGCGGCGCCTCAGCGCCGCGGCGTCTGCACGCGCGTCGCCACCGTGACGCCGAAGAAGCCGAACTCGGCGCTGCGCAAGATCGCCCGCGTGCGCCTCACCAACGGTCTCGAGGTGACCAGCTACATCCCGGGTGAGGGCCACAACCTCCAGGAGCACTCCGTGGTGCTCGTCCGCGGCGGCCGGGTCAAGGATCTGCCGGGCGTCCGCTACAAGGTGGTGCGCGGCGCGCTCGACGCCGCCGGCGTCTCCGATCGCAAGCAGGGCCGGTCGCTGTACGGCGTCAAGGCGAGCTGACCCGATGCCTCGCCGCAGCCAGGCCACCATCCGCCCGCTCGAGCCGGACTCGCTCTATCGCAGCCGGCTCGTCCACCAGCTGATCAACAAGGTGATGACCGCCGGCAAGAAGTCCCTGGCCGAGCAGATCAGCTATGACGCGCTCGCGCTGGTCGGTGAGCGCACCGGCGGCAATCCGGTCGAGGAGCTCGAGGGCGCGATCAAGCAGCTCACCCCCGTGCTCGAGGTCCGCTCCCGCCGGGTCGGCGGCGCCACCTACCAGGTCCCGGTCGAGGTCCCGGCGCGGCGCGCCCGCACGCTGGCGGTCCGCTGGCTGGTCGAGTTCGCACGCGCCCGCGGCGAGAAGTCGATGGCCGAGCGGCTCGCCAACGAGATCCTCGACGCCGCCAAGCAGCAGGGCAACGCCTGGAAGCGGAAGGACGATATCTACCGGATGGCGCAGGCCAACAAGGCGTTTGCGCATTACCGGTGGTAGCGGCCGCCAGCCGCTCTCTGTAAAAGCGGCGGCTTGCCGCCGCGCCTGGCTCTTGCGGCGCCTGCGGCCGCGCCTGATCCAGACTGCGAACCGTCCCTCAGGCTGCGTCCTTGACCCGCTCGGTTCTCGCGGCCTTATCTGGGTCAGGCGATCGCTGAGCCTGGTCGGTCTCCCGGCGGATCGTGGCGAGGGCGGCCCCGCAGGCAGCCAGCACCAGCGACCCGACCAGCTCCAGCCAGAAGCCGGCCTGCGGCTTCGCCTCGGCGTCGATGAACGACTCCCGCGGATCGTCCACCGTCCCCACCTTGTTGACGTCGGGCAGGTCGATGATCAGGAAGAGCAGGAGTGCGGCGCCCCCGCAGATCGCGATCGCCAGCGAGGCGATCTGGACGAGGCTCACCCCGTTGGGGTCGCCCTCGGGGCGGGGCAGGGCGATCGCGATCACCAGCATCACCAGGGCGAAGGCGGCCAGGACCAGGGTCGCGTAGCCGTGCTGGTCGCCGGCCTCGACCGCCTCGAGGGCCTCGCCGCCCGGCGGGGTGAGCTGGAAGATGTCGGTGAACTGGGAGGCGGCGAGCATCGCGGCGCCGCCCGCGCAGGCGAGCGCCAGCAGCGTCTCCGTCTCGAGCAGCCGCTTCACGCCTCGGTCCTCCAGGCTCCCGCTATGCCCCTCTCTTCGTCCTTCGGGCGCCCGCGCCGCCAGGGAGCGCGAAGGGCGCGGCGGCGTGAGGGCGGCGCTCCGCCCTCCGCGGTCCGGCGAACCCCGGCGCTGAGGGCGAAACCGCAGGCGGCGAGCACCGCCGAGGCCGACAGCTGGGTCCAGAAGCCCTCGATCAACTTCGCCTCGCTGCCGGAGAAGGCGATGCCCGAGACGCCGGTGTCCAGTCCCTGGGGCAGATCGACGGCCAGCGTGACCACGATGCCGAGCAGCCCGAGAGCCCCGGCCCAGCGCCCCAGCCGCCAGTTCCCGCGGTGGGCGGCCCAGAGCAGATAGAGGGCGGCGATCGCCACCGGCAGGAGCAGATAGAAGTGGGCGGAGCCCGCCTGATCCACCTCGGTCCGCGGCGCCTCCGCCACGGTCCCCACCTCGCCCTCGTAGTAGAGCGAGTTGATCTCGACCGCCTTGTAGTCGGCGAACTGGGAGCCGGCCATCGCGAGCGCGGCGGCCGCGCCCACCACCGCGTAGGTCCCGAGCGGGGTGACGTGGGCGGAGAGGTAGCGGCCGGCCTCGGCGGCGGCCCCCACCCCTCGGGCGCGCAGCCAGCCGATCACCGTCTCGCTCAGCTCGACCAGTCTTGTCAGCAGCAGTGCGGCGAATCTGATCGGGGCGAAGAGGGCCCGGGAGACGTAGGGCGCGATCTTCCCGAGTACGCGCTGGGCGCCCCAGCCGAGCGGCCGCAGCCGGCGCCTGCCCTCGAGCAACGCCCCCCGCATGCGAACGCGAAGGCTCTCGGTGCGCGCGAGGAAGACCTTTCGCTGGGCGCGGCGGCGCTCCTCGCGCATCGCCTCCCGCCGGCGTCGCGCTGCTGACCGACCCTCCTCCTGGGCGGCCCTGGTGGCGTCGGCCAAGCGGTCCTCCTCCGACCGCTTGCGGCGGCCGAATCGCGCTCGAATACCCCTCCTGGGCGTCATCATGCCCTTGCTATCATCCCGCGTCGCTCCCGGCTTTGCCCGACATGCAAGGCCGCCGCGGGCGGGAAACCGTTTCTGATGGAGAACGGCGCGACATAGGAGTAGGTCGGGTCTTTCGAGACGATTGGCGCTCGAGGCCCGTGAGGGCCTTTTTTATGCCCGAAACTGGACCTCACACTAGCCGCTCCGTTTCTCCGTCTCGTCACCAGCTTTCAGAGGATCTATGCCCCGCAGCTTCCCCCTAGAGAAGACACGCAACATCGGCATCATGGCGCACATCGATGCCGGTTAGAAGACGACCACCGAGCGGATCCTCTACTACACCGGCCGCACCCACAAGATGGGCGAGGTCCACGAGGGCGCCGCGGTAATGGACTGGATG
>JBOGZI010000143.1:0-3287 GCA_050697275.1 Solirubrobacterales bacterium
ATCGTCAGCAGTCTTCTTCTCCTCACCTTCTCACCTCTCCTTGGTTGCGTTTCACTCCGCCGCCGCCGGGTTCAGTCATCCCAGCCGTGGCGCCAATCGACGAAGACTCGGTCGGCGATCCCGGCACGCTCGATCGCCTCGCGTGCGCGCCGCGTCGCCTCCTCCAGCACCTCCTGCTCGCGGTCGAATCCGACGAACTCGCCGCCGCGCAGGCGCAGCTGGCCGTCGATCAGGACGGTGTCCACGTCGGTGCCGTGGCCAGAGAACACGAGCGCCGAGATCGGCCTATTGCCGACCGTCGCGTGCGGCTTGTTCAAGTCGTAGGCGCAGATGTCCGCCCGCTTGCCGGGCTCGAGCGAGCCGACGAGGTGGTCGATCCCCATCGCTGTCGCGCTGCCGATCGTCGCCATCTCGATCGCGCGCTCGGTCGAGACGAGGCGGGGGTCGAAGTGGGTCACGTTCTGGATCAGGGCAGCGAACTTCATCTGCTCGACCATGTCCATCGAGCAGTTGACATAGGCGCCGTCGCTGCCGAGCCCGATCGTCAGGCCCGCCTCCATCATCTGCTTGACCGGGGCGATGCCGTCGCAGCTGTAGGCGTTGGAGACCGGGTTCGTGATCACGGCGGCGCCGGCCCGGGCGACGTGGTCGATCTCGCGGTCCTTCAGGTGGAGGACGTGGATCAGGACCCAGTTGTCGGTGAGCGCCCCGAGGCGCTGCAGGTAGTCGACATCACCGCCGCCGGTCGCCTGCTCGAACTCCTTGATCGAGAGCCAGGGGGTGCCCGCCGAGCAGTGGTTGGTGATCTTCAGACCACGCCGCTTCGCGAGCTCGACGCCCTCGAGGATGATCTCGTCCGAAGTCGCGTTGTGGAGCATCCAGTTTGCGCCGGTCTCGAGCACAAGGCCCATGTGGATCAGGCCGTCGCGCCCGTCCCAGGTGTCAATGATCTCCTCAGCGAGCGCGATCTCCTCCGCTCGGTCGCGGACGTGCGGCTCGGCGGGGTAGGCGTCCGAGAATGGTGGCTGCGGCGTGTCGCGAAGCTCCTTCGTGACGAGCTGGCGGATGCCGACGTCGACGATGGGCTCGATCATCGCCGCGATTGAATCGGGGTCGTTCACATTGACCGCGTGGTTCAGCGAGCAGGTCGTCCCGGTCTTGATCTGCTCCAGCGCGCCGAGATACGCGGCGATGTTCAGGTCCGCGTTGGTGAGCTGCAGCATCAGCGGGATCGTCACCTTGTCGAGCCACGGCTCGAGCAGCAGCCCCTCACCGGTGTTCTTGAACAGGCTCGCCCAGTGGTGGTTGTGCCCGTTGATGAAGCCCGGGAGGACGAGCATGCCGCCGAGGTCGATCGTCTCGTCGGCGCTCCGATCCCCGAGCTCGTCCATCGACCCGAGAGCTTCGATCTCGTTGCCGCGGACCGCGATCCAGCCGTTCGGGATCACACGGCGGGACTCGTCGACCGTGACGATGTAGCCGTTGGTCAGGAGGAGGGAATCGGTGTCCGCCATCCTTTGGATATCGTATACCGTCTACCGCGTCGATGAACCCGACTCGCGTCGTCGACGCCCACTCCCACTTCATTCCTGCCAATCTCGTCGCCCGCCTGCGGCAGGGCAGCGGCCCCACTGGGAGCCGGATCGAGGTCCGCGCCGGCGTCGAATGGCTCGTCCACTCCGCCCGCCTCGCGTATCCGCTCGCGCCGTACTTCTGGGACCTCGAGGCGCGGCTGGAGTCGATGGACGAGGACGGAATCGACGCCGCTGTGGTCTCGATCGCGCCGCCCCTGTTCCTGTACTCGCTCCCGGCGCCCGAGGCGAGCGAGTACTGCGCGGCCGTGAACTCGGCGGCGGCCGCTCTCGTCGCGGACGCGCCGGACCGCCTCCGCGCGCTCGCGACGCTGCCGATGTCGGATCCGACCAGCGCCGCGGCGGAACTCAGGGCGGCGGTCGGCGAGCTCGGGCTCGCGGGCGCCGAGATCGGCACCAGCGTCGGCTCGCTGCAGCTCGACCATCCCCGGCTGGCGCCGGTCTGGGAGGCGGCTGAGGAGCTCGGCGTGCCGGTCATGCTGCACCCGCACCGAGCGATGGTCGAGGGCCCGCCGGCTGGGATGGAGCGCTACTACCTCGCCAACGTCGTCGGGAACCCGGTCGAGACGACGGTGGCGGCGTCCCGGCTCCTGCTCGGCGGCGTCTTCGACCGCTACCCGGGTCTGCGGGTGCTCCTCGTTCACGGTGGCGGCTTCCTGCCCTACCAGCTCGGGCGTCTCTCGCACGCGTATGCGGAGGCCCCGGATGTCGCCGCCGACGCGCGCCGCCCTCCCGGCAAGTACCTCGAGAACCTGCTGATCGACACGGTCCTGTTCGACGAGGACGCGCTCGACTTCGCGCTCCGGCTGGTCGGCGAGGAGCGGGTCGTGTTCGGGACCGACCAGCCGTTCGACATGGCCGACCGGACGACGCTGCCAGCGCTCCGGGACTCCGGCCTCGATCGCGCCGCGATCCTCGCCGGGAACGCGCTCCGGTCGTTCGCTCCCGACGGACTGTCCTGATGGCGGCGGTCCAGTGGATCCGGGCGTTGTTCTCCTCAGAGCCTGAGGGTCTGCGGGTTTCCCCGGATTGATCGACAGCCGCCAGGAGTAGGCTGCTTCTACCTCGATTCCCAAGGTCACTGGAGGTGGCCCGATGTTGAGCAAGATGCTCGGACCGGTTTGGGTCGTTCTTCTGGGAGTCGTCGTGCTGTTCGGGTTCTTCGCCGCGCTCGGCCTGTTCTCGCCGGACGAGGTGCTCTGGCTGACCGTCGCCGTGGCGGCGCTCGCGGTCCTGATCGGGATCCGCTCGCTGCTGATGCGTCGCCAGCTCGACCAGCACGGCAACCAGGATCTGTTCCGGTCCCTGAACGTGCTCAGAGAGCGCCGCGGGTTTTAGCTACGCGGCAGCCTTGAGCGTTTCGGGCACGCGTACGTGCTCATACGCATAGCTGGGCGGCGCGATCTCGAGGTAGTGGTCGAACGCCCAGTCGATGAAGCGCTTGCGGCCGGCCGCGGCGATCACCCCGCGCTGGACCCGGGCGGGCAGGCGCGGCAGCAGGCGCTGGGCCCGCAGCATCCAGCGGAACTTCCACTCGTGGGAGTCCGAGAACTCGGCGTAGTTACGCAGGGCGCTCCCGCGGTCCTGACGGCCCTCGACGACCGCACGGAGCTCGTCGCCGAGCTTGATCGCGAAGTAGAAGGCGGTGCGGATCCCCTCCGCGGTGAGGGGCAGGCAGTGGCCGGCCGAGTCGCC
>JBOGZI010000144.1:0-8493 GCA_050697275.1 Solirubrobacterales bacterium
GGGCGCCACCGGCGAAACCGGAGCCACCGGGCCGCAGGGCCCCCAGGGCGCGACCGGCGCGACGGGCGCCCAAGGCGCCACCGGCGCGACCGGCGCCACCGGCGCCACCGGCGCGCAGGGCGATCCCGGCGATCCAAGCTGGTCCGCCGACTGCAACGAGGGCCTCGCCCCCGACGACGTCATGGTCCGCGCCGGCTCGGTCTGCATCGACCGCTACGAGGCCTCGATCTGGGACGCGCCGGTGGGCGGCAACCAGATCACCGGCGCCATCCCCGCCCCCTGCACCGCCAACGGCCAGAACTGCACCAACATCTACGCTCGCTCGGTCCCCGGCGTCGCCCCCCGCGGCAGCATCACCTGGTTCCAGGCCCAGCAGGCGCTCGCCAACTCCGGCAAGCGCCTGCCGACCAGCGCCGAGTGGCAGCAGGCGGTCGCCGGCACCCCCGACGACACGGGCCCGGGGACGACCCCGTGCAATACGCGCTCCGGCGCCGTCCAGAACACCGGCGCCAACCCCGGTTGCGTCTCGCGCTTCGGCGCCAACGACATGGTCGGAAACGTCAACGAGTGGGTCGCCGACTGGGTGCCCGCCTCCACCGCCTGCCCGGGCTGGGGCGCCTTCAGCGACGACGAGATGTGCCTCTCGGGCGCCTCGACCACCGCCACCAATCCCGGTGCCCTGATCCGTGGCGGCAACGTCTTCGACTTCGGCACGGATGCCGGCCCGTTCGCGGTCGACGGCAGCAGTCCGCCGTCGAGCTCGTTCAGCCACTTCGGGTTCCGCGGCGCCCGCTAGTTGTAGCTCCTCAGAACGTTGTTCATCCGGGCTCCTTGAAGGCTGGGGGTGCTGCTTTAGCGGCAAGAGCACGGATCTCGCAGGTACGGCTGGCGCCTGGTTCCGCGTGAAAGGGGAAATCCAACAGCTTGTGCGGGAGCACTCAGAAAGCGAGGCTTTAGACGAGGAGCGGGACTTGAGGCGGCTCGGCTAGCCTCCGGCGCCCGTGCAGCCCGAGCTCGAGATCGGCCCGCTCACCCTGCAGACCTTCGGGATCTGCTTCGCGCTCGCCTTCGTCGCCGCCGGCGCGCTCGTCGGACGCCGCCTGGTGGAGCTCGGCAAGCCGGTCGACTGGGCCTACGAGATGGCCTTCGCCGCGCTGATCGGGGGCATCGTCGGCGCCCGGCTCGACTTCGTGCTGCAGAACTGGGACGAGGTCTCAGACGACCTGCTGGGCAACGTCTTCTCCGGCTCCGGGCTGGTCTGGTACGGAGGCGTGATCGGGGGCGCGCTCGGCGTCTTCGTCTGGGCCTGGTACCGCGGCTATCTCACCCTGACCCTGCTCGACGTGGCGGCGCCGGCGCTGGCGCTGGGCTACGCGATCGGCCGGATCGGCTGCCAGCTCTCCGGCGACGGCGACTACGGCCAGCCCTGGGACGGCCCCTGGGCGATGGCCTACCCGGACGGAACCGTCCCCACCGAGCAGGAGGTCCACCCGACCCCGGTCTACGAGACCCTGGCGATGGGCGGGGTCGCCTACGGGCTGTGGCGACTTCGGATCCGCCTCACCGGCGGCCTGCTCTTCGCCCTCTACCTCGTCCTCGCCGGCGTAGAGCGCTTCCTGATCGAGTTCATCCGCCGCAACGAGGACGTCGCCTTCGCCCTCACCCAGGCGCAGCTATTCAGCGTCGTCATCGTGGTCGCCGGGGCGATCTGGCTGGTCCTCGGCCTGCGGGGACGCGCCCGGCCGCGGCCCGAGCCCGTCTGACCGGCGCATGTCTCACTGCCCTGCGGGTATATCGTCCAAACGCGAGTCACTGACTCCGAGTTAGACAACGACCATCAATCGAAGGGAGATTGTCTTGTTCGAGGAACAGGAGACCCCTGGTCAGGAGACTCCCCCCGCCGAGGAAGGCGGCGAGGGTGGAGAAGGCGGCGAGGGTGGAGACGGCGGCGCCGAGGGCGGCGAGGCCTGAGCCCCTGAGCTAGACCGATCGGAGCAGGCCACCGTCGAGCGGGATCACCGCTCCAGTCAGATAGGCGGCCCGCTCCGAGCAGAGAAACGCCACGAGGTCGCCGTATTCCTCGGGCGTTCCGAGCCGGCCCGCGGGCACCCGCTCGCGGGCCGCTCTCTCTGCCTCATCGAGCGAGCCGTGCATCGAGCGCAGCCGGTCCGTGGCGATCATCCCGGTGGCGACCGTGTTGACCGTGACCCCGTCGCCTGCCACCTCGCTCGCCAGGGTGTCGAGCAGGCCCAGCGCCGCCATCCGATTCGCATTCGAGAGGGTCAGGCCCGGGATCGGCTCCCTGATCGAGCTCGAGGAGACGTTCGCGATCCGCCCCCAGCCCCGCTCGCGCATCCCGGGCAGGACCGCCTCGATCAGCATCCGCGGCGCCATCACCAGAGAGCGGAAGGCCTCCTCCCACTCCTCCGGCGTGTTGTCGAGGGCGGCGCCGGGCGGCGGGCCACCGGTGTTGAGGACCAGGATCTCGATCGGGCCCAGCTCCGCCGCGACCTCGCCCGGAAGCTTGGAGATCCGGTCCAGGTCGGCGGTATCGGCGGGGAACACCCCTACCTCGGGCGATTGCGCGCCAGCTTCGCCGACCTGCTCGGTGATCGCCTCCCCCGCCTCCGTGAGCGCTTCCTCGGAGCGGCTCGAGATCGCCACCCGCGCCCCCTCTCGCGCCAGGGCGGCCGCGATTCCGCGACCGATCCCGCGACTGGCGCCCATCACCAGCGCCCGCCGGCCCTCGATGCCGAGGTCCATCAGCCCGCCTCGCCGGTGAGCTTCTCCAGGTAGGCGGCGTCGTCCGGCGCCAGCCCCGGGATCGCCTGGCCGTCCCAGGTGACCCCGTCGGCCATCGCCTCGAACAGCCCTTTGCGCTCCGCGAGGCTCATCCGCTCGTGGTGGGCGAAGGCGAGGAAGGAGTAGAGCTTCGGGATCGCGTCATGCCAGCCCCGGTCGGTGCCGTGGATGGTCGCGAGGTCGTTGAAGGACCTCGGCGCCTCGCGCAGCGGCTCCCGGAAGATCTGACCGAAGACCGCGAAGTCGAGCTGCTCCTCCCGCCCGGCCTCGACCAGCAGCGTCTCCGGCTGCGGCTTCAGCAGGCTCCGCTCCAGCTCCTCCGCGGTCATCAGCAGCAGGCCGTCGGTCGCGCGGGGGTTGCATTCGATCATCACCAGGCCGTCCTCGGTGTCGACGAAGTCGAGCGACATCTGGCCCTTCCAGGAGAGCTCCTTGCCCAGCCGCTCGACGGCCGGGAGGGTGTCGCTCGGGTCCACGGAGAGGAACTGGATCCCGGTCGAGTGCTCCCACTGGCGCGGCGCCCGGTAGGACATGTGTGAGGCGACCTTCGCGTCGTGCAGCGCCGAGTAGGTGCACTGCATCGGCCCGTCCACGAACTCCTGCACCAGCCAGGGGTTGGCCTCGGTCGGGTGGCAGTCCTCGGGCGAGAGATGGCCGGCCAGCGGCCCCGTATCGGTCAGCAGCCCGACGCCGCCCCGCGAGAAGGCGGCGCGCGCGAAGTAGCGGGGAAAGCGGCCGATCGCCTCCTTCAGCTCCACCTCGCTGTGGGCCACCACCGTCTGCGGGGTGCGAATCTCCAGCCGCTCGCAGAGCTCCTGGAAGGTCCCCTTGTCGTGGACCTGCGCCAGGGTCCTGAAGGGCGGGGCGCACAGCGTGGTGACCGCCGAGAGCCGCTCGTGCTGGGCGGCAAGGTAGAAGACCTCCTCGAACATCGGCAGCACCAGCTCGACCTGGTTCTCCTTCGCGATCCGCTCGACGTCGTCCACGAAGGCGGCCGGGTCGTCGGTCGCCGAGGCGGTGGTGAAGTGCCCCTGCAGGAACTTCGAGTGGCTCCCCGGCGAGGAGGCGTAGCTGTCGCAGGCGAAGATGTGATGCCCGCGGGACCCGAGCTTTCGGATCGCATCGAGTGCGAACGGCATCCGCGAGCTGGTGATCAGCAGCCTCATCGGGCGCGGCGAGGATGGTCGCGGCGGCTCACGGCCCGCACGCTACATTGGCGATCCCGCGGGCGGTTAGCTCAGTTGGGAGAGCGCCTCGTTTACACCGAGGAGGTCGCTGGTTCGAGCCCGGCACCGCCCACTCCGGCAGCGCGCCCGCCGAACCTGGGGCGCTCACCCCAGCCAGGTGACCGGTGCGATGTGCACGTCGCCGGTGGCGAGCAGGCTCTCCTCGCCGCCGGGCCAGGCGGTCAGGCGCAGCTCGCACTGGACCAGGTCCGCGCCGAGCTCGTAGCGCAGCCACGCCAGCGGGTGCCCGGAGGACGCACGTGAGGCCGCCTCCCGGATTACGGCCGAGGTCTCCTCACGGATCCTCTCGGGCAGGTAGATCCAGAAGAGCGAGTGGAAGACGACTGTCGCCTCTCCCTCGGGCAGCTCTCGCAGCTCGCGAGCAAGCCAAGTCTCGACGCTCTCCCGGTCGACCTCGTTCGGGAAGCCGCGCGCGACCTCGATCGCCTCGCTGAGCAGCTCGTAGCGCCGCAGCTGATCCGGGAACATGAAGGCGAGCAGTGAGAGGCGGCCCTCGTCGGTCGTCGGGTCGATCGGGTCGATGTCGCAGCCGCGGCGCGAGCTGACCCGCAGCGGGGCATCGAAGGGCGGCACCGCGCTGCGCCAATGGTCGACGAAGCGAACCGGCGAGCCCTCGGGGCCGAACCCCTTGCCGTCCTGCTCGTAGCGGTAACGGTCGAAGTGGAGGTTGAGGCCGGCGCTGGCGCCGACCTCACGAGCCCGCAGGGGCAGCCCGGTCTCGGCGGCGACGGTGAGGAAGCCGCCGATCAACGCGCCGCAGCGCGCCGTCTCGTTCGTCTGCAGCGGATGGCCCAGCGAGGCGACGACCTCGTGCGGCATCCGTCCGAAGGCGTCGCGGACGATCGGCCAGGCGGCGTCGGCGTCGCCATCGCCGCCCTCGGACGGGTAGTGCTTCGCAAGCTCCGGCAGCTCCCCTCTCAGGACCATGTGGTGGACACCGGCGAGGGCGCGGAAGGGGTAGTACTCGTCGGCGGGCTCGGTCGCATAGCGCTCCAGCAGCCTCCAGGTCGGCCCGCCGGCCTCCACGTCCTGGACCATCCGCTCGCAGAGGCGTGAGTACATCGGGGAGCCCCACCTCGCCGCTTCCTCGGAGTTCGTGCGCAGCGTGGCGACGAGCGCGGGGCGGGAATCCCCGGCCACCGATTACTTCGGCTCGTCAGGCTGCGAGCGCTGGGGCAGCAGCGAGCCGGGTCCGGTGAAGCGCCGGCCCGGCGCGGCCACCTCGTCGTCCTCGTCCTCGACGGGCTCGCTGTCGGGCACCAGGGTGCGGTGCAGCTCGTGCGCGGCGAAGATCTCGTCGAGGTCCTCGCGGGTCAGCGTCTCGCGCTCCAGCGCGTTGGTGGCGAGGTTGTCGAGGCAGCGACGGTTGATCTTCATCAGCTGGCGGGCGCGGGCGTAGGCCATGTGGGCGAGCTCCTGGGCGGCCAGGTCCACGTCGCGGCGGGTCTGATCGGACAGCGCGTAGTCCGAGGTGGGCTGAGCCAGCGGGGCGCTGTCCGGCGGCCCATGGGAGACGGTCATCCCGAACTCGGTCACCATCTGCACGCAGATCTCGTGGATCCGGCTGAGGTCGTCGGCGGCCCCCGAGTAGGCCTCGTCGAAGACCTCCTCCTCGGCGGCGCGCCCGCCGAGCAGGGTGACCAGCTCGTCGAGCAGCTGCCGCCGCGAGCGCAGGTAGAGGTCCTCGGTGGGGGAGTGGGCGACGAAGCCGAGCGCGGGGCCGCGCGGGACGATGCTGAGGATCTCGGGCGGATCGAGCCCGACCAGCCGCCGCGCCAGCGCGTGGCCCGCCTCGTGGTAGGCGACGATCTTGCGCTCGCCCTCGGTCAGCCGGCGGGACTGCTGCGAGCCCACCGACTGCCGCAGCAGCGCCTCATCGAGGTCCCCTCTCGTGATCGCCGTTCGGCCAAGGCGGCCGGCGATGATCGCCGCCTCGTTCAGCGCGTTGGCGAGCTGCGCGCCGGTCATCCCGGTCGTCTTGCGGGCCACGTCGGTGAGGTCGACGTCGTCCGCGAGCGGCTTGCCCTTCGAGTGCGAGCGCAGGATGGCGGCGCGACCATCGCGATCCGGGGGAGCGACCAGCACCTGGCGGTCGAAGCGTCCCGGCCGCAGCAGCGCCTTGTCGAGCTTGTCGACGGCGTTGGAGGCGGCGAGCACGATCACGGTGCCGGGGTCGCGCTCGAAGCCGTCGAGCTCGACCAGCAGCTGGTTGAGCGCCTGCTCGCGCTCGCTGGTGCCGCCGTCTCCTCCGCCTGAGCTGCGATGACCCCCGACCGCGTCGATCTCGTCGATGAAGATCACCGCGCGCCCCGACTTCCGGGCCTCCTTGAAGAGGCTCCGGATTCGCGCCGCGCCGCGGCCGACGAACATCTCGACGAAGCTCGAGCCCGACGCCGCGAAGAAGTCGACCCCGGCGTGGGCGGCGACGGCGCGCGCAAGCATCGTCTTGCCGGTCCCGGGCGGGCCGTAGAGCAGCACGCCGCGGGGGGCGCGGGCGCCGAGCTTCTCGAAGCGCTTTGGGTCCTTGAGCCACTCGGCGACGTCGACCAGCTCCTCCTTGGCGGAATCGACGCCCTGGACCTCCTCCCACAGCACCGGGGCCGTCTTCGACCCCTTCACCGTCTCCGGCCTGGTGCTGCCCATCGTGTTGCGGAGCAGCAGGACGAAGACGACCAGCAGGCCGGCGGAGAAGAAGACGCCGAAGACCGGATACCACTCGAAAGCGAAGTCGGTCAGTCCCGCCACGGTGAAGAGGCCGTCCATGCCCTTCGAATCTACTCACCCGCGCACGAATGCGCGAGTCACTACTTGGTAATTCGCCTCTAGGTAATCCGGCTAGTCAGTCGGCGGGGCCGTAGAGGATCAGCTTGCTGGTGTCGTCCGGGTCCGCCTTGACCTCGAACTTCTTGCCCGGCTGGTAGGCGTCGAACGCATCCTGGGTCAGGTACTGGAAGATCGTCGCGTCGTAGCTGTCGCCCTTCTCGAGCTCGACGGCGACGTCGATCTCATACGCCTTGTTGACCGGGTCGGAGCCGGCGCCCGACTCGCTGATCGACTTGATCTCGGCGACGCCCGGCAGGCCGTTCTGATTCACCTTCATCGCAAGCTGCGCGTACTCGGCGTCGCCCGCCGAGGGGCTCATCGCCCCCGCTCCCCCTTGCTGCTGCGCCTGCTGCGCCATCTCCTGCGCCTTCTTGATGTTGTCCATCAGTCCCATCGCTCTTCTCCCTCGTTCGTTGTCATCCCTGACCATCCCACTCTATCCGAGGCGGGCGGACCGGCTTTCGGATACGTTCAGGCCCACCCGAGCGAGAGGAGGAGGATGGACACCACCCAGCTGAAGCGGATCCCGCTCTTCGACGAGGCCCCCGACGAGGAGCTGAAGCAGGTGGCCGCCTTCGCTCAGTCGAAGGAGGTGGACGAGGGCACCGAGGTGATCTCGGAGGGCGGCTTCTCCCGGGAGCTGCTCGCGATCGAGGATGGCACCGCCGAGGTGAGCCGCGGCGGCGAGAAGGTGGCGGAGCTCGGGCCCGGCGACGTCTTCGGCGAGGCGGGGATGCTGGACGACGACATGCGCAGCGCGACGGTGACCGCGACCTCCCGCCTGAAGCTGATCAGCATGGGCCACTTCGAGGTGAAGCGGCTGAAGAAGGACGCCCCCGACGTCTACCGGCGGATCGAGGAGCTGGTCGAGGAGCGCAAGGGCTAGAGGCGCTCCAGGCAGGCGAAGATCTCGTCCGGATCCCCCCGCGCCGCCCGGATGCGAGGAGGGCCCGATGGCCCGGTCGCAGCCGACGTCCAAGAGCTGAGCGGCTAGCCTGCATAGGGCGCCCCGGGGGCGTAGCTCAGTTGGTTAGAGCGCCGGCCTGTCACGCCGGAGGCCGCGGGTTCGAGTCCCGTCGCTCCCGTTGCCCGAAGCTGCTGCAAGTGGCGGGTTTTCGTCCTCGTCCTGGGGGTCTGCAGCTTCGGTCGAATTCGGGTCATTCGGGTCGCCAGTGCCCGATAGTGCCCAATCAGAGTCGCCGAGCAGGCCTCCGAGGCTGGTCTGCGGCTTCATTCCGGTGACGTCGGTGTAGACGCGGAGGGTCATCCGCGGATCGCGGTGGCCCATCTGGGCCGCGGTGATCGCCGGGTGCTCGCCGAGTTCGGCCCGGAGCGCGGCGTAGGTCCGGCGCAGTGCATGGAAGGTGATGCCCTCGGGGAGCGGCGGCTTGTCCTCAGCGGCGAGACGCTCGTTCGCCCGCTCGATCGCGCCATAGAGGACGCGCTTGCGGACGCTGTTGCGATCGCGCGGATTTTCACGGTCGCGACCCGGAAAGACGAAGTCGTCGGGCTGGCTCCAAGCCGAGGCGATCTTGTGCTCCCGCAGCAGTTGGACGAGCTCGGGTTCGAGGGCGACCCGACGCAACCCGGCCGCGGTCTTCGACCTCGCCACGGCCAGCTC
>JBOGZI010000145.1:0-4452 GCA_050697275.1 Solirubrobacterales bacterium
GGGGAGCTCCCGGCGCGGGAATAGCGGGCGGCGGCTGCCAGCGGCAGGGGATCGCGGCAGGGCGCTGAATCCCTGGCCGAATGAGCGAGTTCCAGCACGCGGTCGAGGACGCGGTCGACGCGGTCATTCCCGGGGTCGAGGCGGTCGGTGCCGCGATCATCGTGATCGGGGTGGTCGTCGCCGGCGGCATGTATGTGCTCTCTGAGCTTCGCATCCGCCCGGTCGCCTACGAGCACGTCCGGCTCACGCTGGGCCGCTTCATCGCGCTCGGGATCGAGTTTCAGCTCGCCGCCGACATCCTGAAGACAGCGGTCTCGCCGAGCTTCGATGACATCGGCATGCTCGGTGCGATCGCGGCGATCCGTACGGTCCTCAACTACTTCCTCGCCCAGGAGATCGAGCGGGCCGAGCGGATGGAGAAGCAGGGACTGCTGATGGGGCCGGATGAGATGCCGGGACCGAAGCGCGAGGACGTGAGCGGGTGATCGCGGCCGCCGCGCTGCCCACCGAGCTCACCTCCGGGATCACCACCGCCGTGATCGCCTTCGCGGCGCTGATCATCTTCACCGGATCGCTCGCGTCTCTGCGCGGCGGGCCGCACACCGGCCGGCTGCTGGCGACCTACCTGGGGATCGGGCTCGAGTTCATCCTCGCCGCCGGCCTGATCCGGCTCGCCAGCGCCGATACCTTCCAGATGCTCGGTCTCGCCGCCGCGATCATCGTGATCCGGAAGACGATCGCGCTCGGCCTCGGCTACGCCGCCCGCGCCACCGGCTGATCTTCCGGTTGCCGGTTGCGCCGGCCTTGGCGGTCGGGCAGAATCGTCGCTGGGTGCGCTCGGGGAGACTCATAGCGGTGCTGGCCTGCGCGGCGGCGGCGTCCGCGGCGATCGCGGCGCCGGCGCGCGCCGAGAACGTGGTGCTGCCGAACTGGCCCTCTGTCCTCCCGGCCGCCCCGGGGACGCCCGCGGGGACTGTTCCGCTCGGCTGGGACAGCTGCCCGAGGGGGCAGGTCTCGTGCGTCCGACGGGTGATCCGCGAGATGACCAAGCGCTGGCGCCCGATCGATCAGAGCTGCGACCACCGCGCGGTCTTCGCCCTCACCTACCTGCGCACCACCGAGGAGTTCCTGCGCACGATCGAGGGCGATTCCGCCTCCTTCGCCGACCCCGCCTGGGTCAACCATCTCGACGCGGTCTTCGCCGAGCTCTACTTCCGCGCCTATGACTCCTGGGAGGCGGGCGGCGCGGTGCCGGAGGCCTGGCGGATCGCCTTCGAGACCGCGGCCTCGGACGACGAGCAGGGGATCGGCGACCTGATGCTCGGAATGAACGCGCACATCAACCGCGACCTGCCCTACGCGCTCGCCCACGTCGGCCTGCTCGACGGGGACGGGGCGGCCCGCAAGGCGGATCACGACCGGGTAAACGAGTTCCTCGACCGGGTGATCGATCCGCTGCAGATCGAGCTGGCCCGGCTGTATGACCCGATCTTCGCCCTCACCGACGGCGAGCCCTCGCCGCTCGACGAGGTCGGCGCGCTCGCCGCGGTGCGGGGCTTCCGCGAGAACGCCTGGCGCAACGCCGAGCGCCTGGTCCGGGCGGACACCGCCGCGGAGCGGGCCCTCGTCTCCCAGTCGATCGAGGCGGAGGCGGCGCTGGGCGCGCGCACGATCCAGCTCGGCAACGCCTTCCCGGGCTACGGCCCGAGCCGCGACGCGCACTGCGCCGCGGCCCACTAGCTGTCCTACAGGACCAGCCCGTGCTGCTCGAGCTCGCCGGCGGCGGCCTCCGTGCGGTCCTCGAACTCGGGTGAGTCCTCGCGGATCCAGCCGACCAGCTCGCGCATTCCCTCGCGGAAGTCGACCGAGGGCTCGTAGCCGAGGGCGTCGCGGATCGCGGAGATGTCCGACCAGCAGTGGCGGACGTCGCCGTGGCGGAACTTGTTGACGACCTCGGGCTCGATCTCGACGCCGAGCTCCGAGGCGAGCACCTCGGCGACGTCGAGCACGGTGGTGGAGCGGCCGGTGCCGACGTTGAGGGCGACGTCGGTGACGTCATCGGAGTCGAGGGCGAGCTGGAAGGCGCGGGAGATGTCGGAGACGTGGACGAAGTCGCGCGACTGGCGACCGTCCTCGTAGACGGTGGGCCTGTTGCCCGAGAGCAGCCGGCTCGAGAAGATCGCCGCCACCCCCGTGTAGGGGTTCGACAGCGACTGGCGCGGCCCGTAGACGTTGAACAGCCGCAGCGCGATCGAGCGGATCCCGTGGCTGCGGCCAAACACCAGGACCAGTTCCTCTTGGTCCCGTTTGGAGGTCGCGTAGACCGAGTCCGGCTCGAGCCGCTTGCGCTCGGTGGTCGGGACGGGGCGGACCTCGCCGCCGCAGCGCACGCAGCGCGGCTCCCAGCTGCGGGACTCGAGGTCCTCCAGCGTGCGCCTCACCTCGACGTCGTCTGAGCCGCAGCTCTCGCAGGCGTACTGGCCCTCGCCGTAGATCGACATCGAGGAGGCGACCAGCAGCGTGCCGACCCCGCCGTGCTCGGCGATCCGCTCGAGCAGCGCCGCCGTGCCGAGGCAGTTCTCCTCGACGTAGCGGGCCATCTCGTACATCGATTGGCCGACCCCGACCTGGGCCGCGAGGTGGATGACCGCCTCTGTGCCCTCGAGCGCCTTGTCGACGTGGTCGGACTCGAGCACGGTGCCCTCGAGATACTCGGCGCCCTCGTTGCGATGGCCCGACGCGTCGCCGTGCACCTGCGGCTCGATCGAGTCGAGCACCCGCACCTCGCGTCCCTCGGCGACCAGCCGGTCGACGAGATGGGAGCCGATGAAGCCGGCGCCCCCGGTGATCAGGACCTTGGAGTTCTTCATGCGGGGCGGGATGAAAGCAGCTTGAGCAGGGCCTTCGCGGCGCCCCAGTAGGCGCGCAGCGCCCAGCGCAGGGGGCCGAACCGGCCGGCGTGGCCCAGGTAGGCGGAGTCGAGGTCCGGGGTGAGCTGGGCGGCGAACTCGGCGCCGCTCGCCCGCCTGGTGGCCTGGATCGCGCGGCGCTCGCGCAGCAGCCGCGGCAGGGACCGGATCAGATCCCAGCTCGCGGCGAGCTTCAGCCGCGCCCAGCCGCCGGCGACCGAGATCGGGATCAGGGCCAGCTCGGTCGCCAGCAGCCCCGGCAGCGTCACGGCCAGCACCGAGGCCGGGTAGGTGCGGAGCAGCGTGGCCCAGCGGTTTCGCTCCAGCAGCCGCATCTTCTGCCCGCGGCGGTGGAACTCGTAGTCGTGGTCGACCACGGCCGAGGGCTCGATCCCGAGCCGCTCACCCGCGAGCAGCAGACGCAGCGAGACGTCCACGTCCTCGTGGTAGAGGAAGTACTCGGGCGGAAAGCCGCCGAGCCGCCGCCAGGTCCGAAGCGGGATCGCGAGGCAGGCGCCGGAGACGAAGGGGACCTCGCGCGGCTCCAGCCGGTCGGGCACGGGATCGCCGGCGCCGCCCGCCCAGGCGATCCCGGTGAAGTGGATGACACCGCCGAGCGAGTTGACGACGCGGCCGTCCTCGGCGGTGACCAGCCCCATCCAGGCGCCCCAGCCGCGGTCCTCGGTGAGCGGCCGCCGGATCGCCTCCGAGAACCCCGGCCGCGGCATCGCGTCGGGGTTGAGGATGAGCAGCAGCTCCCCGCGGGCGGCGTCGGCCCCGGCGTTGACCGCCGGGGCGAAGCCGCGGTTCTCGGCCCTCGAGACGATCCGGGCCTGGGGGGCCAGCTCGCGCACCAGCTCCGCCGTGCCGTCGGTGGAGGCGTTGTCGACCACGATCACCTCGTCGCCCTCGCGCAGCTGCTCGGTGAGCGGGGGCAGGGTCCGGGCGAGCGCCTCGCGCTCGTTCCAGGCGACGATCACCACCGAGAGCGCGTGGCCGACGGTCGCGGTGCTGGCGGGGGATGTCCGCTCGGCGGTCTCGGGCACGGCGGGAGAGCCTAGAGCGCAGCAGGGTGATGTGGCTCGCCCTGTTCCTGCTCGCCGGGACCGTGTTCAATCCGGTCCAGCGTCGGGCACGTAGTTAGCGGAAGCCGATGAGATCACGAAGCGGTCGCGCCTCGGCGGGGCCGGGAAGGAGGCTCGGATGCGAAAGCGGGCACTGACCATTGCGGCAACCGGTGCGCTCGCCCTGGCGGCGGCGTTCGGGGCGGCCGGCTGCGGCGACGATGACGAGGACACGGAGATCGCGCCGGTGGAGATCGATGACGCCACCACGAGCGAGACCACGACCGAGGGCACGACCACCGAGGACTCCGGCGGGACCGAGCCCGGTGACGACTCCGGCGGGAGCGGGTCCAACAGCGGGAGCGGCTCCGACGACGGGGGTTCCTCCGGCCTCGGGTATTAGCGCCAAGCGCGACTCGCTGCGCGCGCTCGCCCGCGAGGTGACCGCGTGCGAGCGGTGCCCGCGGCTGGTCGAATGG
>JBOGZI010000146.1:0-3233 GCA_050697275.1 Solirubrobacterales bacterium
CGAAGTTGCCCTGGCCGTCGACCAGCGGGTAGCGCAGGGAGAACTCCTGCGCCATCCGCACCAGCGTCTCGTAGATCGCCGAGTCGCCGTGCGGGTGGTACTTGCCCATCACCTCGCCGACGATGAAGGCGCACTTGCGGTATGCCCGGTTGGGCTGCAGCCCGAGGTCGTGCATCGCGTAGAGCACCCGCCGGTGAACCGGCTTCAGGCCGTCGCGCACGTCCGGGAGCGCCCGGCCGACGATCACGCTCATCGCGTAATCGAGGTAGGAGGAGCGCATCTCCTTCTCGAGCTCGCGCTCCTCGATCTTGCCGGTCAGGGCCTCGAGCCCCCCGTCGCCATCAGACATCGAGGAACCTCACGTCGCGGGCGTGGCGCTCGATGAATTCCTTGCGGGGCCCCACCTTGTCCCCCATCAGGTCGGAGAAGGTGCGGTCGGCGGTGGCGGCGTCGTCCATCCGGACTCGCTGCAGGGTGCGGCTGCCCGGATCCATCGTGGTCTCGCGGAGCTGCTCGGCGTTCATCTCGCCGAGGCCCTTGAAGCGCGAGAGGGTGATGCCCTGGCGGGCCAGGTCGAGCACAGCGTGCCGCAGCTCCCCGAACGACTCCGCCGTCTCCTCCTTCTCGCCGAGCGCGGCGACGAAGGGCGGCGCGCCCACGGTCGCGACCAGCTTCCCGTGGGTCGCGACCAGCTCCTTGTAGGCGTTGGAGTCGAACAGCGCCTTGGGGAGCTTGTGCTCGCGGGCGAGCCCGCTGCGGCGGTGGGTCCCCTTCACCTTGAGCCCGGTCTTGGTCGAACCGATCAGCTTGGTCTCGTAGGCGCGGTCCTTGGGGTCCTTCGCCTTGAACAGCTTCGCCGCGGCAGCCATCGTCTTCGCCTCGGAATCGAGCAGGTGCGAGTCGGCGATGAAGTCGATCGTCTCGTGACCGAACTCGGCCCGCAGTGTGGAGGCCCAGCCCTCGAACGCCTTGTAGTGGCGGTTGAAGTCCTGCCAGCGCCGCTTGCCGAGCTTCACCTGCTTGCCGGCGCCGTCCATGACCTTGAACTGGTCGAGCTTGTCGCGGAGCAGCAGCTCCTCGAGCTCGGCCTCACGCTCGACGTAGATCTCGCGGCTCCCCTGCTTCACCTTGTAGAGCGGCGGCTTGGCGATGTAGACGTAGCCCTGGTCGATCAGGTCGGGCATCTGCCGGTAGAGGAAGGTGAGGACGAGGGTGCGGATGTGCGCGCCGTCGACGTCGGCGTCGGTCATCAGCACAACCTTGTGGTAGCGCAGGTCCTCGAGGTTGAACTCCTCGTGCACCCCGGTGCCGATCGCCGTGATCAGGGCCTGGATCTCGATGTTGGAGAGGACCTTGTCGATCCGGCTCTTCTCGACGTTGATGATCTTGCCGCGCAGCGGCAGCACCGCCTGGGTGTTGCGATCGCGGCCCTGCTTCGCCGAGCCGCCGGCCGAATCCCCCTCGACGATGAAGAGCTCGGCGTCACGCGGGTCCTTGACCGAACAGTCGGCGAGCTTGCCCGGCAGGGTCGAGTTCTCCAGCGCCGACTTCCGCCGGGTGAGATCGCGGGCCTTGCGCGCCGCTTCCCGGGCGCGGGCGGCGTCCACCGCCTTGGTCAGGATCCGCCGCGCGTCCGCCGGGTTCTCCTCGAGGAAGTCGCTCAGCCGCTTGTTGACGACCTCCTTGACCAGCCCCTCGATCGGGGGGTTCCCGAGCTTCGTCTTGGTCTGGCCCTCGAACTGGGGGTCGGCGAGCTTCACCGAGATCACCGCGGTCAGCCCCTCGCGGACATCCTCGCCGGAGAGGTTCTCGTCCTTCTCCTTGAGCAGGTTGCGGGTGCGGGCGACGTGGTTGAGGGTCCGGGTCAGGGCTGACTTGAAGCCGGAGAGGTGGGTGCCGCCCTCGTGGGTGTTGATGTTGTTGGCGAAGCTGAAGGTGGACTCCTGGTAGGAGGAGTTCCACTGCATCGCGACCTCGACCTGGCCCTCGTCGGTCTCGCCCTCGAAGTAGGCGATCTTCCGGTGCAGCGGGTCCTTGGTCTCGTTCAGGTGCTTGACGAAGTCCGCGATCCCGCCCTTGTACTGGAACTCGACCTTCTCGCCGGCGCCACGCTCGTCGATCAGCTCGACCTTCAGCCCGCGGGTCAGGAACGCCGTCTCACGGAGCCGGTCGGCGAGCGTCTGGAAGTCGGTCTCGATCTCCTCGAAGATCTCGAGATCGGGGGTGAAGGTGATCGTGGTGCCGGTGCTCTTCACGGCCCGGCCCTTCTTGAACTGGGTCTTCGGCTTGCCGCGCTCGTAGCGCTGCTCCCAGACGTGCCCGTGACGCCAGACCTCGAGCTTGAGCTCGGCCGAGAGGGCGTTGACGACGGAGACCCCGACGCCGTGCAGGCCGCCCGAGACCTTGTAGCCGCCGCCCTCGCCGAACTTGCCGCCGGCGTGCAGGGTGGTGAGCACGACCTCAGCCGCGGGCTTCTTCAGCTTCGGGTGCTTCTCGACCGGGATGCCGCGGCCGTCGTCGACGACCGTGACGCTGTTGTCCGGATGGAGGGTGACCGTCACCTTGCTGCAGTGACCGGCGATCGCCTCGTCCACCGAGTTGTCCACCACCTCGTAGACCAGGTGGTGGAGGCCCCGCGGCCCCGTCGAGCCGATGTACATCCCGGGGCGCCGGCGCACCGCCTCGATGCCCTCGAGCACGGTGATGTCCTTGGCGCCGTAGCCGCCGTCGCGCTTCCCGGACTTGCCCTTCGTGGCCTTCGGCTTCGCCGCGGCCTTGCCCTTCGGGCCCATCGCCTTGCCGTCACGCTTCGCCGCGGCGCCGGTGCGGGAGCCGCTCTTCTTTCTCGCGGAGCCACGCTGGGAGGTCTTCGCCACTCAGCTTCCTTTCGTCAATTCACGCGAAACCCCGACCTCATGACCCGGCGCGGGAGTCCGTGCGGACACGGGATCGGGGCCTCGAACAAGTTCACATAAGTCTACCAGCCGAGGGCCGCGGAACCGCCCCCAGACGGTAACGAATTACCTGCAAATCGCGAATAAATTGGGGACTCAGACCGGATCTCGGCGCAGGGTGAAGCGAAGCCCCTCCAGGGCGGCCCCGGAGGGCAGCTCGGCCCGCAGCCGGGCCAGGATCTGATCGGAGAGCAGATCCAGCTCGTTCGCCCAGGTCGCGGAGCTGCAGGCCACCGTCACCACCCCGTCGCGCTCGGCGACCGGCGCCGCCTCGGCGGC
>JBOGZI010000147.1:0-4260 GCA_050697275.1 Solirubrobacterales bacterium
CGAGAGGACCACTCCCCCGAGCAGATCGCGGGCTGGCTGCGAGCCGCCTACCCCGACAATGAGGCGATGCAGGTCTCCCACGAGGCGATCTACCGCGCCCTCTACGTCCAGGCGCGAGGAGAGCTCAAGCGAGAGCTGACCCGGCACCTGAGGCGAGGCCGGCAGAGGCGATATGCCCGCTCGCAATCGTCAAAGCGCCAGGGTCAGGGAAAGCTCACCGGGATGACGATGATCTCCGCCCGGCCGCCCGAGGTCGATGACCGCGCCGTCCCCGGCCACTGGGAGGGCGATTTGCTGATGGGCAACCGCCGCAGCCCCGCCGCGATCGCGACCCTGGTCGAGCGCCAGACGCGCTACTGCCAGCTCGTCGCCCTGCCGGAGGGAACGGAGGCCGAGCGGGTCGCGGACGCGCTTGCGAAGAGCATCACCACGCTGCCGGGCCAGCTGCGGCGCTCGCTCACCTGGGACCAGGGCTCGGAGATGTCTGAGCACCGGCGCTTCTCGGTCGAGACCGGGGTCGAGGTCTACTTCTGCGATCCCCGAAGCCCCTGGCAGCGGGGCTCGAACGAGAACACGAACGGCCTCCTTCGCCAGTACTTCCCGAGGCGAAAGAGCCTCGAGGGGGTGACCCAGGAGCGCCTCGACGAGGTCGCCGCAAAGCTCAACCGCCGCCCGCGAAAGACGCTCGGCTTTGCGACCCCGGCCGAGAAGCTCGCCGAGCTCGTCGACGGGCTCGAGGAGGCCGGCGCCGAGCGCTGATCTCGCTTCGGCCTGCGGCCTTCGCTCGACAGCGCTCGGACCAGATGGAAGGATGCGAGAGGTCAGGGGTGGTGCACTGACCGGTTGAGGTCGCAATCCGAAGCGGCTACGCGGTGACGCGGATGCTGATGAAGAACAGCCCCACGACTGCGAAGGCTGCAATCACAAACCGGTGGGTCCAAGTGGCGCGGATTGGGTCGGGGCGAAAGGCAAGGAAGGCCTCGCCAGTGGCGGCTCCGGCAGTCGTGACGGTAAGGGCGATTAAGCCGATGTTGGTCTTCACGTCTTCAGCCTCGCAGGACGGCTGGTTCATGCACGCACCACCGGCGAGGACCACGATCGCAAGCAGATACGCACAAAAGAAGAGAGTGCCGGCGATCAGGAAGCTTCCTCGGCGGACGTTTGGGTCTCCAACTCGCGCGGCGTAACTGGCCCCCATCAGGATCGCGACGGCGCCGCTGACGCCCGCTGGGGCAAATTGGCCGGTGGCCGCCAGATAGGCGGACCAGGCCCCGAACAGGACAGCGCCTAAGAGCCGTGCCCCTCGACCCCTCCGGGCGAGAGCGGTGGATTCTTGGTGCGAGGCAACCTCCACTACGGCACTATCGGCAGTACCCGCCGAGCGCATAACCGCCTAGCTGAGTGCGGTCCTCCGATAAAGCTGAACCTCGTCCAAAGCACTAGCTGACGCATGAGTCCAGTGCTCGCCTCACATCGACGGGAACCGTAGGGGGCCGGGGAGGGCCGGGCGTCACCGAGACGTCGGTCACGGAAACCAGAACATTTGCACCGAACCGATTCTTGTCCTTCACACCTGGCGGAAGGTTTCGGTCATAGCTCTCGGCATCCTCCGGCTCCAAGACGAGGATCTCGGATCTCGGGAAGGAATCTGCGGACTCGACCAGGCCCGCCTCAGGAGTGAACGTTCCCGCCTCCCCGAATTGAATGGGCCCAGGTTCACCGCGCTCGACATCAAGACCTTCATCCGTGAGGCAGGTCTCGAGGGCATCGCCGGTTACCGGACCTCCTCCAGCTGGCTCCTCCTCGTCGCCGCCACATGCAGGCGAGAACTCCTACGGCGGCGATCAGAGGGATCGTGATTCGACGGGAGATCACCAGCGGAATATCCCGGACAACTGCTCTCCATGCAAAGCGGGTCATCCGTCTTCTAGGCCGAAAGCTGAAGCGTGCCTGAACCCGCGCCTTCAGGCGCGGAGCAGGCGGTTCGTACAATCGCCGCATGGTCGTGCAGACCGAGAGAGACGCGGCGAAGGTTCAGTTCGACGCGCGCGGGCTGGTGCCGTGCGTGATGCAGGACTCGCGGACCGGCGAGATGCTCACCCTCGCCTACATGACCGAGGAGGCGCTGCTGCTGACCCTGGAGACGCGGGAGGTCCACCTCTACAGCCGTAGCCGCCGCGAGATCTGGCACAAGGGAGCGACCTCCGGCAACGTGCAGCGGCTGCGCCAGCTCCGCTACGACTGCGACGCCGACGCGCTGGTGGCGCTGGTCGACCCGGCGGGACCCGCTTGCCACACCGGCGAGCGCAGCTGCTTCTACCGTGACCTCGAGGGAACCGCCAACCCGGCCGAGGACGCGCCGCCCGCTCCGGGCGAGCCCGCTCCCGTCACCTACGAGGCGCTGGCGACCCTGGAGCGGACCCTGGTCGAGCGCCAGCACGAGCGGCCGGCCGGCAGCTACACGGTCGAGCTGCTTGATGATCCGAAGCTGGCCGGCTCCAAGGTGAAGGAGGAGGCCGGCGAGGTGATCAAGGCGGTGGGTTCGGAGTCCGAGGAGCGGGTCGCCGAGGAGGGCGCCGACCTCCTCTACCACCTGGCCGTGCTGCTGCTCTCCCGCGGCCTCTCGCTCGCCGAAGTGCTCCAGATCCTCAACGCGCGCCGCAACGGCCAGCGCCGGTGACCGAGGCGGCGACCGCCACCCCGCCGGGCATCGAGCCCGGCCTCGATCGCGCACGCGAGCTGGCGCGTGAGTCGAACCTGATCCCCGTCCGCTCGACCTTCGTCGACGACACCGAGACCCCGGTGAGCGCCTACCTGAAGCTGCGCGGCGACGGGCCGTCCTTCCTGCTCGAGTCCGCCGAGCAGGGCCGCCTCGGCCGCTGGTCCTTTCTCGGCTTCCGGCCGCGCACGGTGCTGCGCTGGAGCGAGGGCACGCTGAGCGAATGGGACTTCGAGTCGGTGATCGCCGGCGCCGACGCGGACCGGACTAGCGAGGCCCCCGATCCCTACGGGGCGGTGGCCGACTACCTCGACCGCTACTCGATCTCCGAGACCGATGGCCTGCCGCCGTTCGCCGGCGGGGCGGTCGGTTTCTTCGGCTACGACCTGGTGCGGACCGTGGAGACCACGCTCGGGGATCCCAACCCCGATCCGATCGGCCTGCCCGACCTGGCGCTGATGGTCAGCGACGTTCTGATCGCCTTCGACCACCAGCGGCACGAGGTCTCCGTGATCGTCAACGCCTTCGTCGAGGACGGCGGCATCGACGCGGCCTACGAACGAGCGGTCGAGACGATCGGCTACGTGCACGACCGGCTCCGCGAGCCCGTTCCGACGCCCAGGGTTGCCAAGCCGATCGCGCCCGCACCCGGCACGCCCGGACGCGAAGCGGAGGACGTGCCGGTTGGTGATGGCGAAGCCGTCCCGTTCCAACCGAACATGAGCCGCGAGCAGTTCGAGGAAACCGTGGAACGGATCATCGAGTACGTCCGCGCCGGCGACGCCTACCAGGTCGTCCCCTCGCAGCGCTTCAGCGCCGAGTCACCGGTCGAGGCCTTCTCGATCTACCGCGGGCTCCGCACCGTGAACCCCTCGCCCTACATGTACTTCCTCGACTTCGGCGACTTCGAGATCGCCGGCGCCTCACCCGAGCCGCTGGTCAAGGTGACCGGCAGCCAGGTCGAGACGCGACCGATCGCTGGCACCTATCCGCGCGGCGGGGACGAGGAGGAGGACCGCCGCCAGGCGGAGCGCCTGCTCCAGGATCCGAAGGAGCGGGCAGAGCACGTGATGCTGGTCGACCTCGGCCGCAACGACCTCGGCCGCGTCTGCGAGTACGGCTCGGTCACCGTGGACGAGCTGATGGTGGTCGAGACCTACTCGCACGTGCTCCACATCGTCAGCCAGGTCTCCGGCACGCTCCGCGACGGCGTCAGCGCGATGGACGTGCTGCGCTCGGTGCTGCCGGCCGGCACCCTCTCCGGCGCCCCGAAGGTGCGGGCGATGGAGATCATCGACGAGCTGGAGCCGCACAAGCGCGGGCCCTACGGCGGCGCGATCGGCTACCTGTCCTACACCGGCGACCTCGACACCGCGATCTACATTCGCACCGTCGTGGTCAAGGACGGGATCGCCCACGTCCAGGCCGGCGGCGGCACCGTCGCCGACGCCCAGCCCGCCTACGAGTACAACGAGTCCGTCAACAAGGCGAAGGCCGTCTTCCGCGCGGTCGAGCTCGCCGCCGAGCAACCGGACTGGCCG
>JBOGZI010000148.1:0-8680 GCA_050697275.1 Solirubrobacterales bacterium
CCCGGGCGCTCCGTGGACGGAGGGCCGCGGCCGCGACCACCGCCCCGCCGAGCCCGGCACGGGCACGCGCGGCGGGCTGGTCCTGGACGTGCCCGAGTTCATCCCGGGTCACTAGCCGGGCTCGCTCTCCCTCGCGTCACCGGCGCCCGGCTTCCTGCGGCGGAAATAGCCGCGGCTGAGTGGCGCCGCCTTGCCGCCTAGGCTCCCCCGCGTATGGCCGCGCACAAGGGAGTAGTCGCGGCGGGCCACCCGCTCACCGCCGAGGCGGGGGCGGAGGTGCTGCGCGAGGGCGGCAACGCGGTGGACGCCGCGGTCTGCGCGGTGCTCACCTCGTTCGTCACCGAGAGCCCCCTGACCGGCTTCGGGGCGGGCGGGTTCATGCTCATCCACCAGAGCGCCCAGGGCGGCGCTGGAGGGGCGACGGAGGAGCCGCCGTCCGACGGGGTGCTGGTGGACTTCTTCGTCGCGGCCGGAGGTGCCGACGGCGTCGAGCGGACCGCCGAGCTGATCCCGATCCCCGTCTACTTCGACGAGACGCCGCAGACCTTCAACTGCGGCGCCGCCTCCTGCGGCGTGCCCGGCAACCCCGCCGGGCTGGAGCAGGTCGCCAGGCGGTTCGGCTCAATGCCCCTCTCCGAGCTGGCGGCGCCCGGGATCCGGCTCGGCCGCGACGGAGTGCGGATGACTAAGGGGCAGGCCTACTTCCACGAGATCCTGCACCCGATCCTCACCTCGACCCCGGAGTGCGCGGCGCTCTACGCCCCGGGCGGGCGCCGGCTGCGGGAGGGAGACACCTTCCTCTACCCCGAGATGTCGCAGGCCCTGGAGCGCTTCGCGGCCGAGGGCTCGGAGCCCTTCTACCGCGGCGACATCGCGCGCAAGGTCTGCGACTGGGTTCGCGGGCGCGGCGGCACCCTCGGCACCGACGACATGGAGGCCTACGAGCCGGTCGAGCGCGAGCCGGTCCGGACCGGCTTCCGCGGTGCGGACGTGCTCACCAACCCGCCGCCCTCCTCGGGGGGCATCCTGATCGCCTACTCGCTCGGGCTGCTCGAGCGGCTCGGCGATCGCAGCGGGGCCGAGCAGATCGTCGCCGCCACGGAGGCGGCCAACGCGCATCGCGAGGAGGACTTCCACGAGGGCCTGCACACGCCCGGCTACCTGGAGGGTTTCATGGACCCCGAGCGTCTCAACGAGGTCGCCGGGCGGATCCGCGCGGGCGACTGGGTTGGGGGAGTGGGAGGCGCCGGCGGGCCCGGCGAGCAGCTGGGGTCCACCACCCACATCTCCGTGCTCGGCGCCGACGGCATGTGCGCCTCGGTCACCTGCTCGAACGGGACAGGTTCGGGGCTGCTCGTTCCCGGCACCGGCGTCCACGTCAACAACATGCTGGGCGAGGAGGACCTCAACCCGCACGGCTTTCACCGCATCCCGCCCGGCCGCCGGGTGAGCTCGATGATGGCGCCGACCGTGGCCCTGCGCGACGGCGAGGTGGAGCTCGGGCTGGGCAGCGCCGGCTCGAACCGGATCCGTTCGGCGATCCTGCAGACCGTGGTCCGGGTGCTCGAGGAGGGCATGGACGCGGACGAGGCGGTCCGCGCCGGGCGCCTGCACTTCGAAGCGGGCACGGTTCAGGCCGAGCCCGGGGTGGAGGAGGAGGGCCTCGCGCGGCTCGAGCTGCGCGGCGTCCCGGTGGTTCGCTGGAAGCGCCAGAACCTCTACTTCGGCGGCGTCCAGGCGGTCGCCCACGACCCGGCGACCGCCGTCCTCAGCGGCGGAGGCGACCCCCGCCGCGGCGGCGCGGTGGTGCTCGCTTAGGATTGGCCCGTACCGCTGGGAGTGTCGCCCTCGCTAAAAGGGGTAGAGGAGGGCTCAATGGGCATCGCGATGGCAAGCCGGACCTGGGGTCGAGTCTTGAGCGTGTCGGCGCTGATCGCCCTGCCGGTGCTCGCGATCGTCGCCCTGCCGCGGGGGGCCTCCGCTCTGCCCGGGCCCACGGACCTGGCACTCACCAAGAGCGACAGCGCCGACCCGGTCACCAAGGAGAGCAACTTCACCTACACGATCCAGGTCGCGAACCAGGGGGCGAACGATGCGACGGACGTCCTCGTCACCGACACGCTCCCCTCGCAGGTCGAATTCGCCTCGGCGACGGCATCGAGCGGCACCTGCAGCCGCGCCGGGAGCGTGGTGACCTGCAACCTCGGTCAGGTCAACGCCGCGGTCACGGCGATCGTCACCATCGTGGTGGAGGCGAAGGGGACGGGGACCGCCTCCAACACCGCCGTGGTCACCAGTCCCGACGACACCAACGCGGCCAACAACCAGGACACCGAGACCACCGTGATCACCGAGCCGGCCAAGACCGCGAAGGGCAAGGGCAAGAAGAAGAAGAAGAAGAAAAAGAAGATCAGGGCGAGCTGTGGGAGCCCGACGATCAGCGGAACGGCCGGCGACGACCGCATCGTCGGCACCAGCAGGGGCGAGGTGATCGTCACCTTCGGGGGGAAAGACCGGGTGTTCGCCGGCGGCGGCAAGGACCTGATCTGCACCGGCGCGGGCACGGACCTGGTCAGCGGCGGTCCGAAGGCCGACACGATCATCGGCGGCAGGGGCCGGGATCGGCTCTTCGGCAACACCGGCCGTGACCTGCTCAAGGGCAAGGCCGGCCGGGACCGCCTGCGCGGCAACAAAGGCCGCGACTTCCTCAAGGGCGGGCGCGGCCGGGACAAGTGCCGCGGCGGCGCCGCTCGCGACAAGCTTCGCAGCTGCCCGTAACGTCAGCTCTCGCCGAAGTGGACCTTGCCGTTGCCTGAGGCGCGCTCCGCTGCCTCCTCGGCGCGCTCGAGGGCGGCCTCGACCGCGGTGAAGGCGTTGGCGAGCAGCTCGAAGCGCTCGTCCTCACTCCGCATCTCGAGCAGCTGTTGCTTGGTCTCGGGGGGCAGCTCGACCCGGGCGGCGATCGCGTAGGCGGAGGCGCCTTCGAGGTCCGCCGACTCGGGTCGCTCCCCGGTTGCCCGCTCGGCCAGCTCGGCGAACGCCTCGCGCGCCGCGCTGGCCGCGTCCTCGTCGGCCGGCTCCGCCTCGCCCTCTCCGATCAGCTCGACCTCGCCGGCCGGATAGTCCTCCGCCTCGAAGCGGTCGAGCACCTTGAACGGGGCCTCGCCGCTGATGACGATGTTGAGGCGCCCGTCGTCGAAGCGCTCCAACACCTCGTCCACCCGGGCTGTGCAGCCGACCGAGCGGGCGCCGTCGTCGTCGCGCAGCACGATGCCGAACGGCTCGCCCTCGTCGAGCGAGCGGCCGATCATTCGCTTGTAGGGCTCCTCGAAGATGTGCAGGGGAGTTCGCTCTCCCGGCAAAAGCACGAGGGGAAGCTCGAAGATCGGCAACTGTTGATCGCCCATGTGGCGAGAATACCCGGGTGGCCGAGATCGACTTCGAGGCAGAGGGCCTGCTTGAGGGGCTCGAGGGAGAGGCGCGCGAGGCGCGGCTGGCGTTGCTGCGCGACCTGACCGAGGCAGGGGTCCCCCTCGAGGAGCTGAAGCAGGCCGTCGCCGAGAGCCGGCTGGTGCTGCTGCCGGCCGAACGGGTCTTCGAGACCGGCGGGGAGCGCTACAGCCGCCGCGAGATCGCGGAGCGGGCGGGGTTCGAGCTCGAGTTCCTCGAGAAGCTGACCCAGGCGCTGGGACTGCCGCAGATCGATCCCGACGAGAAGATCGACACCGGAACCGACCTGGAGGCGGCGGTTCGCGCCAAGCAGTTCCTCGATGCTGGGATTCCGCCCGAGGGGCTGCTCGAGGTGGCCCGGATCATCGGCATGGGGATGTCACAGCTGGCCACCGCCGACCGCGACCTGATCGGCGACGTGTTCATCGAGCCCGGCGTCGACGAGCGCGAGCTGGCGCTGCGCTACGCGGCCGCCGCCGAGACGATGCGGCCGCGGTTGATCGAGACGCTGCGCTACGCGCACGACGTCCACCTGCGCGAGGCGATCCGCCAGGCGATGGTCAGCGAGACGGAGCGAGCGGAGGGAAAGCTCGAGGGCGCCGAGGAGGTGACGATCGCCTTCGCGGACCTGGTCGGCTTCACCCGGCTCGGGGAGCAGCTCGAGGTCGAGCAGATCGGCGAGCTCACCGACCGGCTCTTCAGCCTCGCGGCCGAGGTGGCGAGCCCCCCCGTGCGGCTGGTGAAGATGATCGGCGACGCGGCGATGTTCGCCTCCCGTGAGCCTCTGCATCTGCTGGAGGCGGTGACCGCGCTGGTGGAGGCGGCCGCGAGTGACGAGATGCCGTCGCTGCGCGCGGGCGTGGCGGCCGGCCTCGCCCTCGGGCGGGGCGGCGACTGGTACGGGCGCCCGGTCAACCTCGCGGCGCGGATCACGGGCTTCGCCCGCCCGGACAGCGTCGTGGGCAGCGACGAGGTGAAGAAGGCCCTGAAGGGCGACAGCCGCTTCGACTTCTCGTTCGCGGGCAGGCGCCGCTTCAAGGGCATCAGGGGAGAGGTCCCGGTGCATCGCATCCGCCGCCGTGAGGGCGACGGCCGGGCCGGCTGACCAGCGGGCTCAGTCCTCGCTCGTCTGGAGCTCTTCCTGGAGCCGGCGCAGGGCGCGCGACTGCTGCTGGCGGACCGCATCCGGGCTGCAGCCGACCAGCCGCGCGACCTCCTCGGACTTGAAGCCGAAGCCGAAGCGCAGCAGCAGCACCCGCTGCTGCTCGACCGGGAGCGATGACATCGCGAGCGCGGTGCGCTCGTCGTCGAGCCAGCCCTCGCTCGCCGTGCCCCGCCCCTCGGTCGCCTCGCGGAGCATGTTGAGCCGCTCCTCGTCGGTGAGCTGGCTGTGCTTCTGGCGCCGAGTCAGGTCGATCGCGTGGTTGCGCGCGATCTGGAACAGCCAGGCCCGGAAGGGGGCCTCGCCGACCTCGTAGTCCGCCAGCGCCTTGATCATCCGGATGAAGACCTCCTGGGCCGCCTCGGCGACGTCACGGGGATCGCGCAGGAAGCGGGAGAGGTGGACGTGCAGGGAGTCCTCGTGGAGCGTCCAGAGCCGCTCGATCGCCGCCTGCTCCCCGCGCTTGGCGCGCACCACCAGCTCGACGCTCGGGTCGACCGCCTGGGCGTCGCCGCGGCCGTGTGAGGGGCTTGTGCGGGCTGATTCGGACGTGCACCAATCGTGGGCCACGCACGCCCCCCGCACAATCGGCATTACTGGGGCAAAGGGCTTTTTCCGCCCCTGTCACAAAAGTGGGTACGCCATCCGTTTTATTAGGTAGATGCGCCAGGATCACCATTATTCGGTAGGCGAGGACCAAGCTTCCGCGGGGGTACCTCAGCGCTGGCTGACGCTCTGGGAACGGGACCCGGGCGATCAGCCGGCGCTGCTCGACACGGCCTTCACCAGCAAGTCACTCGACCACGGCGGCCACGACGGCCCCTCTGATGAGGGTTCCGGTCGGCTGCCTCAGGGATGAGAAACCAGCAAGCCAAGGAGGAGCATGTACCAGTTCAGCCGAGCCATCTACTGTGAGCTCGCCCCTCGGATCGAGAGGCGAGAGGGGGATGACGAGGCCTACGCCGCCGCCAGGCATGAGCTGCTGAAGGCGTGCGAGGCGACGATCGAGCGCCTGGCCGCCGATCACCGTTACTTCGCGCGGCCTATTCAGACGCTGTTCACCGACGTACGCGAGCTGTTCACGCTCAGCGAGCAGGTCCGCGTCTACATGGTGATCGAGCAGTACATCGAGAAGGCGGTTGAGCACGTCGAGTCGCTGCCCGACCACCTGACGGCGAACGGCACGCCGCGCTGCTGTCCCGCGAACACGCGCAAGGGGACTCCGTGCCAGCGCGAGCCGAGGCCGGGCAAGGAGTACTGCCCCTCCCACCGTCACCTCGAGGAGACCTTCGGCGAGGCCGCTGAGGTTGCGGCCGCCGCCTGAGGGCACCGACGCGCACCACTCCTCCTCCTGCACTGCCGTCGCGGACCCCGCCGGGCCGCGGCGGCAGCGCTGTGTCCTAGGGCTTGCGGGCGCTGACCAGCAGGTTGTAGAAGAGCTGCGCGGGGAGGCGCGGCTCGAGCACCTGGTGGTCGAGTCGCTGCAGGGCCAGGTAGGAGCGGAAGGCGAAGAACTTCCAGCGCCAGGGGATCTCGTCCGGGACGGCGCTGCCCTCCAGGGTGCGCATCGTCCAGCCGTGCATGCTGGCCAGCAGCTCCTCGCCCCTCACCCGGACCCCGTCGAAGCCGGCGGCCGCGGCGAGCTGGCGGAGGCGGCCGGGGGAGAAGGCGTGGACGTCGACGTCGTGCTCGAGGGCGTGGCCGTTGGCGTCGGGCTCGGCCTCGTAGTCCCGCTTCGAGGCTCCGATAGCGCGACGCCAGAGCGGCGCCGCGAGCAGCGCCGAGCGCTTCGGCAGCGCCGCGAGCAGGTCGCCGTAGCGGGAGGGCTCGCCGCAGAAGGCGAGGGCCCCGCCCGGGCGCAGCACGCGGTGGAACTCGGCGAAGCCGCGCTCCACGTCGGGGATGTGATGGAGGACGGCGTGCCCGAAGACGAGGTCGAAGCTCTCGTCCTCGAAGGGGAGCCGCTCCGCCTCGCATTCCACCGTTCTCACCTTCAGCCCGAGACGCTTCGCATTGCCGCTCAGGGTCTTCAGCATCCCCGGTGAGATATCGGTGGCCGTGGCGCGCTCGACCGCACCGAGCTGGAGCAGGTTGAGCGAGAAGTAGCCGGTGCCGGCGCCGATCTCCAGCGCGTCGCCGAACGGCTCGCCCGGCCAACCCCCGAGCGCCTTGCGCAGCTTGACGCGAACCTGCTGCTGCCCGACCGAGTCGAAGCTGATCCCCCACTTGGAGTCGTAGGAGGCGGCGGCGTGGTCGTGGTAGCGCTCGTTCACCTCCTTGATCCGCTCGGGGCTGGTCGGGGCTGGCATGGCGAGGGATCTTAGGCGCGGGCGACCGCCGCGGAGCCGGCGATCGCGAACGCGATCTATGTTCCGGGCGTGGCCTACACCCAGCAGGACCAGCCCCCCGGCGTGCCGCCGCTCGAGCTGACCGGCGAGCGGACCCTGCCGGACGTTCCCGAGGAGAACTACTGGTACCGGCGCCACGTCGCCGTCTACGAGTGGATCGCGGAGCGCTGCGCGGGGCTGCGGGTGGTCGATCTCGCCTGCGGCGAGGGCTACGGCTCGGACATCCTCGCCCGCAGCGCCGCCGAGGTGATCGGGTTGGACGCCAACCCGGAAGCCCACGAGCACGCTCGAGCCCGCTACCGGCGGGAGAACCTGACCTTCGAGTGCGGCCTGGTCGAGGACTTCGACCAGTCCCGCGACGCGGTCGTCTTCCTGCAGACGATCGAGCACATCCATGAGCCGGAGCGGCTGCTCGAGCGGATCGCGCGGATCTCGCCGCTCGGCTACATCTCCACCCCGAACCGGCTCACCCTCGCCCCACCCGGCGCCGAGAAGTCCGACAACCCCTGGCACCTGCGCGAGTACGACGCCGCCGAGTACCGCGAGCTGCTGGAGCCGCATTTCCCCGAGGTGGAGATCCTCGGCCTCTTCCACGCGCGGAAGCTGCGCGCCCACGAGCTCGCGATCCGGGCCGGCTGGGACCGGATCCACCGGACGCTGCGGCTCACAGAGCCCTTCTACGACCGCTTCATCCCGGCGATCAGCGCCCGCGACTTCACCCTCCGCTCCGGCGATCTCGAGCGCGCGCTGGACTTTCTCGCCGTCTGCCGTCGATGACGCCCAGGGTTGCCAGGGCGATGGCGCCCAAACCCGGCACGCCCGGACGCGAAGCGGAGGACGTGCCGGTTGGTGATCTTTCGATCGTCCTCCACTCCCACATGCCCTACGTCGAGGGGTTCGGGACCTACCCGTTCGGCGAGGAGTGGCTGTTCGACGCGGTGGCGCGCTCCCATCTGCCGGTTCTCGAGGTCGCGGAGCGGCTGACGATGACGGTGACCCCCGTGCTCGCCGACCAGCTCGAGGCCGACGGGGTGGGGGAGCGGATGCTCGCCTTCCTGCGCCGACACCGGCTGGAGGCGGCGGAGCGCGACGCGACCGAGGCCGAGGAGCCGCTCCGGGACGCCGCTCTGGCCGAGGCCGACCACTACCGCAGGGCGATCGAGCAGCTGGAGGGGTTCGAAGGGGGCGCCCTGGGGGCCTTCCAACGGGCCGAGCAGGACGGGCGCGTCGCACTGATGACCTCGGCTGCGACCCACGCCGTGATGCCGAAGCTCGCCACGCTCGCCGGCCGCCGCCTGCAGGTGGACGCCGGCCTGCGCTCACACCGGCGGCGCTTCGCCGGCTATCGCGGGGCGGGTGGGGCGGAGGGGTTCTGGCTGCCCGAGTGCGCCTACGTCGCCGGGCTCGAAGGGGTGCTGGGGGAGCGCGGGATCGCCTACACCTGCCTCGACCAGAGCGCCGACGAGCACGGGACCGAGGCGCTCACGCCCGTCCGCCTGCCCGGGGGGCCGGTCGGCTTCACGATCGACTGGCCCGCCGTCGAGCTGGTCTGGTCGGACCGGGGCTATCCCGCCGACCCCGCCTACCTCGAGTACCACCGCCTCTCGCCCCACGGGATCCGCCTCTGGTCGATCGGCGGCGATCCCTACGACGCCGAGGCGGCGCGCAGGCGGGCGGCCGGGCACGCGGCCGCCTTCCTGACCGCGGTCCGCGACCGGCT